>JAIWHJ010000021.1:0-10758 GCA_048629695.1 Promethearchaeota archaeon | reverse complement strand
GTGAAAATAGAAGGCCCGGGTCTGAAGGCAACCGGCAATGAAGTGGCCATCGAAACCCTGGAACTGGCCCATGAGGGCTTGGCCATCCTGACCTAGGAGATTTTCATGCCGGCAGATGCAGGAGTAGGCGACACCCATGTCTGCCCCATCCCTCCGCCTGCGCATGTGACGGTCACACCGTTTGTCATGGGAAGTGCCACCGTTATGATCGGCGGCATGCCGGCATTGCGGGTCGGTGATACATACGGATGCGGTGCAACATCCGCAAAGGGTGAACCAACGGTGATGATCGGATGATTGACGACAAAAAAAGCAAAGACACCAAGAGAAACCAATCCGGTTTTCTCGGCACAGGATGGGCTTTCCCGCCGACATTCACCAAGGGTCCGCAATCAGTCGTCATGGTCAGCGACGACAAAGACATTCGCCAGAGTCTGGAGATTCTTTTAACCACCAGTGTAGGGGAACGATTTCTCCGGCCGGAATACGGCTGTGATTTACGCCGCTACCTGTTCGAGCCACTTGATGACGGATTGGTTGCCTATATCCGTGATCTGGTAGGTAACGCCATTCTGTACCATGAACCGAGAATCAGGCTCACTGATCTGACCCTGACAACCCGGGCCGAGGAAGGAACGCTGCTGATAGAATTGGAGTATGTAATTCGGACGACGAACAGCCGCCGGAATTTTGTCTTCCCATTCTACAAAGATGAAGGGACTGATGTGAAACAATGAAACGAGCACAGATCAGGAACTTGATACAGAACGACGGGCTTACGCAGCCGGAGCGCTTTCTTGAAGAGCTTGATCCTCAGTTTGCAAAGATTGATGATCGAACCATAACCGACCTGCTCTCCTTTGCCTGGAAGTACAGCGATCATTTGCACTTTTATGAAGCCATTCAAACCGTCAAAGACGAGAAAGTGCAGCAGAGCGGGTCCTGGCAGCAGATTCTCCGGCATGAACAGCTTTTTCCCCTTTCCCTGATAAGTGGTTGCTCACCGGTAAAGTACAGTCACCGGTTCGAAGCAGACATTGGCATGCTGGACCCGGAACACGACAGTGACAATGAATGGAAAAACAAGGTTTACCATGCCTTTGTCACGGTTATCACTCTTTGCGAAGAAGTGGATAAATGGTCAGTCAGACTTCCCGTTGCTTCAAGAAGCTCTCGTGATCTTAAAATTTACATCAGCCAGATGGGGAACAAGGTTGAGCAGCTCCTGGCCCTCTATCGCCAGATAGACGGTGACAAACTTTGGGATTATGTGTCGGCACGTTTGAAAACCTGGGACATCGAGAAGTACGGCGCACGGGATCACGGCCCTAAGCTGATGAGTAACGAACAGGTTGTCAGTGCCTTACGCGTCATTTTAGGCGAAATGCAGACCCTCTACTCCGCAATCGTCAACAATGCCAAACAGACCATTGATACTCTTCTGCAGGACGACTCGCACCAGGCCCATATCGGACTTTTTCTAGCTTTCCTACGGCTGCTTGAGCACAATCGGGACCACCTCAATAATCTGACCGGAAGACACCTGGATTTTTATCTGGAGGAAATTCTTCACCTCAAGCCTAAAAAACGGCAACCTGATACTGTCAACCTGACCTTTGAACTGGCAAAAAAAGTTGAGCGCTGTTTACTCCCTTCCAACACCCCCTTTAAGGGCGGCAAAAACGAAGACAAGATTGAACGGCTCTACGATCTGAAAAATGAGCTGGCCCTAAGTAAGGCAAAGGTCGCGGACCTGAAAAATATCCATGTCATTACCTCCGCCCTGGGGACTGTACAGGCGGTTCATGCCGGGATAGTGGCCAATTCTCCGGATGGACTCGGTGAGGCCCTCCCCGAGGATAATCCAAAATGGTCCGGATTCGGAACTGCCGACTATCCATTTGCGGAATTGGGGTTTGTCGTTGCCTCCCCTCTTTTCCGCCTCAGCGAGGGTGAACGGGCCGTCACCATGACGTTCCTCATTACTGACCTCACATCACTGCAGGATGCTTACAGCAAAGAGTTTGACCGTGCTGTCCAGGATTCCTTGGATGAAGTACAGCTCCCCAATTTTTTTACAGTAAAAGTGTCAACCGCTAAAGGCTGGCATGACACTGTCCCCAATGTCTTTGTCGACCTGAAAAAATCAACGCTGGTCCTCCTGTTTGAATTTGACATGGATATCGCGCCCATTGTTGACTACGATGCGGAAAAATTGGGCGATGATGTTGCACTGCCGGCGCATTGGCCCCTCTTCCGTTTAACAGTGGACCAACAGGGAGAACCCCGGGCCTACGACGTTTTGCGTAAATTAAAGGCCACTAAGCTCACCGTGGAAATCAAGGTGGACAAGGTACGCGGTCTGGTGCTTGACAACGATGCCGCCAATCTGAAAGCGGATAAACCTTTTCTGCCGTTCGGCAGTCAACCGAGAATCGGCTCTACCTTTTTTATCGGTCACGCAGAGTCCTTTGCCAAGCCCTTAACCGATTTGGCCCTCTCGTGGAAATGGGTTGATCCACCGCAAAATCTGGAGTCTTATTATCAAAACTATACGGATGACGAGTTTCAGTTCAGCGCTGATGTTGACTTGAGGGAGAACTACAATTGGGACCATTCTCTTGAAAAAAATGCAGCTCTCAGCAATGAAGCTGCCGATAAAGAGAGCGAGGCCCCGGTTTCTCCCTTTAAGCAAAATTTGAAATTTGATGAAATTGATTATGATCCATCGTACGATACCGAGCCATTCTCCCAGTATGCTGAAACCCTGCGTCAGGGCGGTATTCGACTGCGGCTGAAAACACCGGCCTTTGCCTTTGGCCACAAGCTCTATCCAAAGCTGCACAATCAGGCCGTGGCCGCTGCCATGCGACCTGAAAATCCTGATTCTTCACTTTTGGACAGCCTGCAACTTCCCTATACCCCTATGTTCGAGAACTTTGAACTCTCATACAGGGCCAAAAAGGAATTCAACCTGGTAAAGGCTGATGCCAATCTGGAAATGATGCTTCTCCATCCCTTCGGTTATACAAATCCCGGCAAGGGAGCATTGCTTGCCGACTATGAAGAAGAAATTCTGTATATCGGTCTTTCCTCCCTGAAATTACCGCAGAATCTGTCGCTTTTAATCCAACTTGCCGAAGGCAGCGGCGATCCGTTCAAAACAGCTCCGAAAGAGGTTATCTGGTCATATCTTAAAGCCGGCGGGTGGGAAGACTTCACATCGTCTGAAATACTTCGGGATGGCACCCTTGGCTTTTTGCAGTCCGGAATTATTGAATTTTCACTGCCGAAATTGATGTCAAACTCAAACCCTGAGATGGTGCAAGGCATGCATTGGCTTCGTGTCAGTGTGAGCGATAATACGGCTGCTTTACATGACGTCCTTGCCATAGTCGCCCAGGCCGGAGCGGCAATGTACCGCGATAAAAACCATAAGGCCAAACATCTTGCAACCGCACTTCCCGCCGGCAGTGTCAGCAAGATGCTGGTTCGGAACACATCGATCAAAACCGTGAGCCAGCCCTTTGCATCTTACGGTGGACGTGAAGCCGAAAGTGACATGGAATTTCGCACCCGCAGCAGTGAACGGCTCAGGCACAAAGATCGGGCAGTGGGACTCTGGGACTACGAGCATCTGGTACTGGAACGGTTCCCCGAGGTTCATAAGGCGAAATGCCTGAACCACACCTGCCCGGAATCGGAGTTTTCTCCAGGCAACGTCATGCTGGTCCTTATTCCGGACCTGCGGAACCGTAACAGCCGCTATCCACTGCGTCCGGCTGTTGCGCAATCCGTTCTTGAAAAAGTGAAGAAGTTTATCCTGGAGCGATGTTCGGCCCATCTTGATATCCATGTGGTCAACCCCTTCTATGAGCGTATTGCCATCGGCGGCGTTGCGCATTTCCTTGAGGGTTTTGACCAGGGAATCTACCAAAATCAATTGCATCAGGACATTACAACCGGCTTGACTCCGTGGCTGCGGGGTGAAAAAGATATTCATTTCGGCGGCCGTATCCACGGTTCCGTGATACTCAATCTTATCGAAGAACTTCACTATATTGATTACCTGAGTGAATTTACCGTCAGCCATTATGTCGGCCCGAATGACACGCAAGGCAAACAGGTTGATGAAGTTACGGCGACCAGCAACCGCTCCATCCTGGTGTCAAACAACACCCACACAATTCAGGGAGTATCTCCAAAATGACCGATTCGATCATATGGAACTACAGTGCCCTGACGAAAAAGGGGATTGAGCTGATCGAGGAGTTTTCCAGCCGCAACTGGACTGATTACAATGTTCATGATCCGGGCATAACAACCCTTGAATTTCTGTGCTATGCGCTGACTGATCTTGCCGGCAGAGTGGCTCTGCCGTTGGAAAGCCACCTGGCCGAAAAGATTGGAGAACGGGTTCGATTAAGGACTGACTTTGCCGAGGCCCACGAAATTCTGCCCTGTGCCGCGGTCACGATCACCGATTACCGGAAACTCCTCATTGATTTGCCCGGGATACGCAATGCCTGGCTGCATATTGTCAACGGTATTCATCCGCCTATTTATACAAATGCAGAGGATGACACGCTTAGTTTTGATGGTAAGGAGGAAAAACGGCTTTCCGTGCGGGGCCTCTATAACGTCGAAGTCGAGTTTGACAAGACAGTTGTTGAACAGCAGAAAGGTCCTCTGATAAGTCAGATTCGTCAAACTTTAATGGCCGACAGGAATCTCTGTGAAGACTTTAACGACATTAAAGAGGTTGATCTGGAAGAAATTTCCGTATGTATTGATGTGGAACTGGCGCTGGAAAGCAATGTGGATGAGGTCAAGGCCGAGATCCTCTACACCCTGGACGAGTTTATTGCGCCGACACTGAGGCGATACACCCTCAAAGAGATGTTGGCTAAAGAATTTGGGGTTGAGGAGATTTTAAATGGCCCCTTTCCGCTCCATGGCTTTATCCAGGATAACGATCTCAGTGTCAGTCATAACAGGGGTGAGCTGCATGGTTCCGACCTTATTCAGCTTTTGATGGATATTCCTCAAATCATTGCCGTACGCCGCTTGTTATTTACCACCTATTTTGATGGTGATGTTGTTGAGCTGGATGAATCGGCAATCGTTAAACTCTCAAAAAATCGAGTGGCCCGGTTCAGTCCGGAGAAATCAAAATTTCGTTTCTTTAAGAAAAAAATTCCATATATCTCCAACCCGGCCGGTGTTGAGCATTCTCTGGCCCGGGTGAGAACCCGTCATCAGCAGGCGCCGATCGAGGAGGAAGATCTCCGGCTGGAGCTGCCAAAGCCGAAATATGTGGCAAGCGGCAGCTATACCTCCATACAGCGCCATTATCCCGGCAACTATGCTGTAGGTCATGAGGGCATCCCTCCCCATGTCTCTATTGGACGTAAGGCGGCAATCAAACAGTTCAAGGCATTTCTCCTTCTTTTTGAACAGTTTCTGGCCGATTTTAATGGCCAGATACAGCACGCAGCCAGCTTATTGTCGCCGCTTCCCGTCCAGCGAAGTTATGCCCATGTCTTGCCGGAAGATGTTCCTTATCTTACTGAACTCATTAAAGATGCGGACAAAATCGCCTCCTATTACGAAGATGCCGAGAAATTCCACAGCCGGCGCAATCGTTTTCTTGATCATCTGCTGGCCCGTTTCGCCGAGCAATATCGCGAGTACAGTATGCTTGTCGAGACCGCTTATGAGAAGGAAGCGCTGCCTCTGTTGATTGCAGACAAAGAACGTCTTTTAAATAATTTTGCCAAACTGAGCTTCAGCCGTTTCCAGGCATATGACTACACCCTCCAGGATGAGACCGGAACAATTTCCGGCCTGGAAAGAAGATTGCGCATCCTGCTCGGTTATACAAGCGACATTGATATATCCGTCCTCCAGGAACAGCATTTTGAGATCTATGAAGAGAATGATGAGGACAACATTGAGGAGTTCCGCTTTCGTATCATTGATGATAGCGATAACATCCTCTTAAGCAGTACGAGAAGTATGCTGAGCCGTGAGGAGATACGCCTGGAGATGCGCACGTCACTGTTCATGGGGACCAGCCCGGTCAATTATACAATCAGCGAAACAAAGACCGGCGACTGGTATTTTACCCTGCATGACAAAGATGGCGACATGGTTGCCCGCCGCATTCAATGCTTCAAAACCATTGATGAATGCCGGAATGCCAGAGATGAGTGCGTGACCTTTCTACGCAGCCTTTTTCCTGAAAACGAGATATTTGTTTTAGAGCATATGTTGTTGCGCCCTTATTTCTTAGGTGATGAAATTGACCAGGAAGCGTATGTGCCGGAAAACGACCGGAGTTATCTCCTGCCGACCTGTTTCGATGAGGAAGACTGCGTTGGGTGCGGAGCTGATTCCTATTCCTTCCGGATAACCGTTATCATGCCCTCATGGCCGAAACGGTTTCAGGATATGAATTTCCGTAATTTTCTTACGCGTTTTATCAGAGAGCAGGCGCCGGCGCATATCTTTGCCAAGGTTTGCTGGATTTCCCTTGAACAGATGAATGAATTTCGCCTGGTTTATAAAGACTGGAGTGATGCCCTGGCGATTCGCATCAACCTGCTGGAGCCCACTGTTTACCTCGATGCACTGGAACGACTCATCACGGTCTGGCGGAAATTACGCAATGTCTATCCACAGGTGCACCTCTACGATTGTACGGATGTTAAAGACATAACCCCAACGGTTCTGGGTGATTCAGCCCTGGGCGAAATGAATGGAGCGGAAGATGATCAAGACTGAAAAATATCCGGTATTCAAGCCCAACCAGGTCCTTTCCGACGGACAGTTGAATAAAATCTTGACTTACCTGGAACCCCAGGATCGGGCGACCAGGACGTTAGGAATCGGGCGTGGAATTCTTTGCGGCTTTGAGTTGAAGATAGCTAAAAATTCCCTTGCGGTCCTTCCCGGTGTTGGGCTCACCTCGGCAGGCTATATCATTTCCATGTCCAAGTCCATGACGTTCAAATACACTGTCCCTTTCACGCCAACAAACCAGTACTCACCCTTCCTGGCCGCGAACAGTACGGATCATATTGCCCTGCTGGAGCTTGCCGAAACCGATGATCCTGAAAATCCGTCGTCTACCCCTCTCAGTGACCTGGATCTTTCAAACTACGTCATTGCCGTCTTTCTCAATGAATATGAGTTTGACCTGACCACCTGCCTGCCCGAAAATTGTGACAACCAGGGAGGAGAAAAACGGCTTGAGTGGCGTGTTTTGCTGCTGGACCGTAATGACGCTCTGGAAATTATGCGGAATAGTGACAGTCGTCTGGGTTCAGCCGTTGATGAAGCAGAGGTCACCGGCATCCTGCATGCCAAATACGAGCTGAAAAAACTCTCTCTTCGCCGACCACCCCTTGGAACGAAAAATGTCGTCAAGTTCTCGACGCTGACGCAAAACTACAACGATGTCTGCTGGGCGGAATTGAGCCGCTTCAAGGATGCCGTGATCGCGGCCTATAAATGTTATAAACCCCTTATTGGCAAGGAAAATATCAACCAGGCGGTGGAGACACTCTATACCCATTTAAGAAAACTAGGTGACGGCCGAGGCCTGCAGTATTTCTGGGATTTTCTTGATGACCTGTTCCATGCCTATAACGAATTCATCGACCAGGCCTTTCTGTTGACCTCCGTCCCCGGTGTTGCTTCCGGCACCTTCAGCCGCCATTTATTTCTGGGGCCCGGTGAAACCATTACTGACTGTCGGCCGACAATTTTCCGCCATTATTTTACACCTGCCTGTGAGGATTATTTTTACGGTGATCTCCCGGGTGAGGTCGTTACTCTGTTTCAGCGCATTATTTTAATGATTAAGGGCTTTGCCTGGAAACCGGGCCTTAAAACATTACGGATTACGCCCCAGGAACTGGGCCGTAGTTTTGAAGGCCGCGCTATCCCCCATTACCTCAAACACGACCTGGTGAGCGCTGCCTGGAGCCTTGACGCGAATCGCCGCTGTCAGCAGGATCTGATTCCAACCTACCATCGTGAAGATGACCGGATTCTGCAGAAAAATCTGGTGGATTACAATCATTTACGGATTGAAGGCCACATGTACCGCAAAAAGGAGGAAGTGCTTAAAGAACTCGAAAAACTCCGCTCCACTTACAACCTCCCCTTTAAAATCAAGTGCCTGGAACTTGGCACTGTTCCGGAAGTCGGCAGCAACGGCTGCAGTATTGGCGCTTTGCGCATCCTGTACGAAATTACCCGCCTTGACCTCCTCTGCTTTATTGAAGATAAAATTCGTTTCTTAAACAGCATTGTGGCGGATGACCTGGAATTCGACACACCGGAGGAAGAGCAGGAGGAACGTGAAAAAGAACGTCTTCCAACACTGATAGAAGCCTCCAAAAAACTGGATTACACCGAGGTGATCGATTTTGGCCGTAACCGGGTATTTACGGTTCAAAAACGTAAAGCTCAACAGCAGGGTTCGCTGAATCTGCTCATAAAAACCAGGGACGTCTCTCCGGAAGCTATGGACCCTGGCATTACAGAGTTTACCATCGATCAGCCCGGGTCCTTTTCGGAACGATCGGTGATCTTTGAGCCGACCGACACTACAGTGCCCTATGTCGGCAGGAAGCAGAGCCGCTTTGCAAAGGATTTTGATGACTCAGAGCTTGACAAGACCAAGGTTCCTCTCGGCATCAAGGAAATAGTCAATAGACAACCGGCAACTCCCATAATCAGCAAGGATGAGCCTTTTGAAAAACGCTTTGCCCCCAAGGCCGAAGCTGTCAAGAAAGAGATTCCCGTGGAAGAAGACAGTACCTCCTTTACGATAAAAGCGCGGGATATCGCCTTTGCCTTTCCCAAAACTCCGATCACGGACTATGTAAAATACGCCAAGGATGAACTCGGCGACCGGCTACTCAGCGAACTGGTCGGCAACCTGGTGAAACTGCTGGAAGAACTGCCCGAAGAAGCGCATCTTTTTGATAGCGACTCGGTGCAAAAAACATATGCCGTCATAAAGGACAAGGCCCTGGCCCTGAAAGACATTGTTGAAGAGCTTCTCGGCAGTCAGGATTATGCCCCCAAGGGAGTTGAGTATGCCCTGATTGCCGAACTCCTTGAGCTTGCCGATGCCTGTATCGATATGCGGCTGGGCAAAATTGTTGAACTGCACAACAATGAATGGGATGCGGCTGAAAACGCCGGTATTTTAGCTGATTATATCAAGAAGCATCCGACGATTCATCATTGCGGCGGTGTCCATATCGGTGGCACACATGTCCTTGTAAGCGGCTATATCGATAAGGTTCGCGAGATTAAAAAGATCGGGGAATTGACCAGGCCATTGTTTATTAAAGCGCCCCTGGCTGTTTATAAGGAACTGCGGGGAAATGTGTACGAGAACATCCTGCGTACCGCAGGGCACTTTAACCGCAAGGCGTTTACCTGGTCAAAACGGATTGACAAAGAGCGAATCGAGGACAAGACGCTGGCCAAGGCTGACATGGCCCCACCCATCACTCTGGATCGGAAACGTAACGCCCTGCTGGATGGCCTTCTCCGGAAGATTGAAAGCAGCAGTGACGAGGAGCTGATCCTTTTTGATTTTTGTCATCAATATATTTGTTGCAGTGATTGTTCCTCAGTCGAGTATGTTGTCATTGCCGAGCTTAAGCTGTATCTGCCCAAGCCGGCTTTCTGCGTTGACGATTCCGACAATTATGCCTTTGGCGTCTATCCTCCGGGAGGAATTATTACCGGTTCCGGTGTCAAAAAGATAGGAGAGACCTATTACTTTATTCCTTCTGACAGCTCCATCGGCGAACAGCTTTTCAGTTATAAGTTTGGCGGACGGGAGGTGCAGTTGGTTGCCACTGTCGCGGCCCGCCCCAAGGCACGTTTTTCATATATCGTCAAAGAATTTGTCGTGGGCACTGATGGAATTGCAACGGCAGCGATTGTCCAGTTTACCAACCTCTCCATTGATTCCGACGAGTATCATTGGGATTTCGGTGATGGTATCACTTCGATTGAGGACTCACCTGTTCATAACTTTAACGTGAGCACGGAAAACACCTTTCAGGTCTCCCTGACAGCTAAAAACGAGGCCTGTAAAGATGAAACGGTGCAGGAATTGAGCCTGGTGGCCATTACCTTTTACATTGAAAAACACATGAGTGAATTCTGCAATGCGGATACCAATTCCTATAACCTGATTGCCGAGCCGGTTGACGGCGGGGTATTCGGCGACAATGACGCGATTGATCCTGAAGCCCGCACATTCCATCCCGACAAGGTTAGCCTGGAGGGGAAAAAGAAGGCGACTCTTGTACTTTCCTACCAGCATAGCCACCAGGAAGCAACGCTCTCCGTTGATGTTTATGCCAGACCGCAACCCAAGTTCAGCAGCGAAATTGTGGAATCCGACGAAAAAAACATTTTTGTGCGCTTTATTAACGAAACAGTCCATGGCAGTGAATACACCTGGGACTTTGGAGACGGAGAAAAGAGCAACCGGCCCGACCCGACCCATGAGTACAATATTTCGGAGGAAGCAAATTTTACCGTGGTGCTCACTGCCGGCAATGGCCCGTGTGAGGAATCAATCGAGGAAGAACTGACTCTCAGTTCGCTCCTGCTCGAGTTCGGCGAGGAGTCGGACGGAACATTCTGTGAAACTGACGAGGAGGGCTTAGAGCTTATCGGCACACCAGTGGGTGGAAAATTTTCCGGAGCTGGAGT
>JAIWHJ010000020.1:0-10832 GCA_048629695.1 Promethearchaeota archaeon | reverse complement strand
AATAATAATCAATAATCAATTGCTAATTTTCAATTATTAATGGGGCATGAGACTTATGGGTAAAGGGTAGACCTAACCCGGATAAACTGGCATTTTTTAAAAGTCCTAGACTATTTTCAGTACCACTTTGAATATTTAGTACCTTAGAAAATATTTCCTAAGGTACTAAATATTCAATATGAAGATACCAGAGCATCAGGTCATCATACCAAGGTGTCATTGCGCACAGAATCGTGTTGAATATCCAGATGACAATTAATGAATCTGCAAAAATCACAAAACAAGGTACTCAGAAATGGTGTTTGTCGGTAGGAAAAGGGAATTAAAGGCGCTTGAATGTGCTTACCAGTCTCCAAACAGCACTTTTATACCAGTTTACGGCAGAAGGCGGGTTGGTAAAAGTGAGTTGATTAAGCATTTTATCCAGGACAAACAAGCGTTGTATTTCCTTGGCAAACAGGCTCCTGCCAGATTGCAATTAAAGGAATTTTTGCGTAATGGCGCTTCAGCGCTAAACCAACCACTTCTCGAACAGGCCTCGGTTGCTGATTGGCAGAAAGCGATTTCTCTAATTCTTGAACAGGTGCCTGCCGGGGAAAAATTAATCCTGGTCATGGATGAGTTTCAATGGACAGCCGAGGCCTGTCCCGAGCTTCCTTCCGTGCTACAGTCATTCATTGATGACGATTGGGGCGGCAGAAGCAAGATGTTTCTGATTCTTTGCGGTTCTTACATGGGCTTTATGGAAAAAAAGGTGCTGGGTGAAAAAAGCCCTCTCTTTGGTCGCCGTTCGGGACAGATATTACTAAAACCGTTTTCATATCTTGAAGCCGGGGAATTTCATCCTGGCTGGTCTATGACGGACAAGGCAAAAGTTTTTTCTATCTGCGGCGGCATCCCCTATTATTTAAAATTTTTCTCCCGTTCGGATTCAGTTGACATAAATATCCGCAAGAATTTCCTCAACGAATTCTCGGCACTGGCAAGGGAGCCGGAATTTTTGCTGCGTGAGGAATTAAAAGAGCTTAAAAAATATTTCGGTATTTTGACCGCGCTTTCAACAGGTGCTGTGACCAACCGTGAAATGGCAAAGATAACCGGCATTGAGGAAAAAACGTTGTTTTATTACCTGAACAACCTCAAGGAACTTGGTTACATTGCCAGGCATTATCCATTAACCGGTGCAAAACAAAATCCCAAACAGGTTCGCTACAAACTACAAGACCCTCTTCTTCGCTTCTGGTTCCGCTTTATCTATCCTAATGGCTCGGCCATTTACCAGATGGAGGAAAAAAACGCCTTTATGAACCTGATCAAGCCCCATTTGGAGTCATATTTCGGCCACGGCTTTGAAATCTTGTGTAGAGACGCCATCAGCCGTTTGTATCAAAAAGAAGAACTGACCTGCTCATACGAAATTGGGGAGTATTGGGCCAAGGACGTACAAATAGATATTGTCGGATACCGACGGGATGGAGTTGTCGATATTTGTGAATGCAAATGGGGGAAAATACCGTCAATGCCACAGCTGCTTAAAGAACTGAAATCGAAAATCGCCTGTTATCCCAATAAAGAAAATAAAACGATTAATGGGCGCCTGTTCCTTCGATCCAGACTAAAATTGCCCATCAACAGCAACATTCAGGCCTATTCGCTTGACGACCTTTATTCTCTAACCTAGCAGGGAGGCAGGGCAAGTTGCTGGTTTATACAGGATTTGAATCTATTTCCAATCACCAAATTTACGAAAAAAGAGCCCTGCAATGCGTATAGGCAAAAACAGAATCGCCATAACCGGCCTTGGTATAATCTCCTGCCTTGGCCTGGACCGGAACACGGTGCAGCAGAGCTTGCAGGATCAAGGTTGCGGCATTAAACTGCTTGAAAGCCGAAAGAAGCTCGGTTTTCAAAGCGGTCTCAGCGGAGTGATCAAGGGTTTTGACGACAGATCGGTTCTGAACCGTAAACAGCGCAAATCCTTGCCCGAGCATGGCATTTGGGCCTGGGCCGCGGTGGAGCAGGCCCTTGAACAGGCCGGTATCGGTCGGGAAGATTTACGAGAAGACGCGCAGACCGGCCTTATATTCGGAAACGACACCTCGGCAGCCACTGCGGTGGAACAGGTTGACATTCTCCGCAAGGCAGGCGAGACCCGCACTATTGGAAGCGGCCATATCTTTCGGTTACTTAACAGCTCAATAACGCTGAATATCAGCACTATTCTCGGTATCCGCGGGCATTCCTGGACAATCTCCAGCGCCTGTGCAGGCGGCGCCATGGCAATCGGTCAAGCTGCCGAACTTATTGCAACCGGCCGTCAACAGCGTGTCATCTGCGGCGGAGCCCAGGAAATCAACTGGCAATCGATGTGCAGCTTCGATGCCTTGGGCGCGTTTTCACGGCGGGAATGGGCGCCGCAACATGCCTCCCGCCCTTTTGATCTGGATCGCGACGGTCTGGTGCCAAGCGGCGGAGCTGCCGCCTTAATCCTGGAAGAGTGGCAGACCGCGGTCAACCGCGATGCTGTAATCCTCGGCGAAGTTCTCGGCTACGGTAATACGACGGACGGCTACCATATCGTCACACCAAGCGGCGAAGGATTGCTCAGGGCCATGGAGATGGCGTTGTCCGACGCCGATCTGACAACCGCTGATCTCGATCTTGTCCTGGCACACGCCACATCCACCCTGGCCGGTGATAAGGCCGAGGCTGTTGCTCTTTGCTCCTTGTTTCAGATTGGCGACGGTCGTGACACCCCTCCGGTTACAGCGCTGAAGGCTTTAACAGGCCACGAATTCTGGATGGCCGGCGCTGCCCAGGTGGTTTACGGTCTGCTCATGGGGCGCGGCGGTTTTATCACAGGCAACCCGAATCTCGAAAATCCGGACCCGGCGGCCAGGGGCCTGCATTTTATTCGCAGGACCGTTAAACAAAATTTTTCAATAATGTTGTGTAATGCCGCCGGATTCGGCGGCACCAACGGCTGCCTGATTGTCCGTAATTGCCAGGCCGGGATGGAATCAGACTGATTGTGCAACACCTTAAAACCGATATCGTGGTCATCGGCAGCGGGATCAGCGGCCTCACTGCGGCGGCCCTGCTGGCCAGGCATGGAAAATCCGTTATTGTTCTGGAGCAGAACAGTGAACCCGGAGGCGCCCTGAAACGATTCAAACGGCAGGGCATTCCCTTTGACACAGGCTTTCATTACACCGGCGGCCTGGGCAAGGGCCAAATCCTGCGTCTCCTCTGGGACTATCTGGGCCTCTCCTCCCGGCCGGCTGCCGTATCCTTTGGCCCGGACGGTCATGACCGTATTTTGATCAGGGAAAGCGGCCGTGAGGTTCGATCCTATTTTTCATACAAACGGCTCACCGATGAATTGAACCGCCATTTTCCGGACGACCGCCAAGGGATCGAGGCCTATTTTAATGCCTTGCAAGAATGCTGCGGACAGGTGCCTTTTTTTAATCTTGATCTTGAACTGACCCGGTTTCTCCATGGTCTATTCAGACCGCAACCCATAAGTCTGGGCGATTTTCTGTCCCGGAATATCAAGAGCCGGGAACTGCAGGCCGTGCTTGCCGCACCGGCATTTCTTCACGGCATTTCCCCGAAAAACGTCAGTATGACAATGCACGCAGTGGTTGCGCACAGCTACTATTGCGGGGCATACGGCATACGAGGCGGCGGCCAGGCCATTGTAGACGCCTTTTGCGATCTGCTTTACCGGCAGGGGGTGGAAATTCTGACTAATCAACGAGCCGACTTGATTCGAGCAGAGCAAGGACGAACCAGCGGCGTTCTTACAACGGATTATGAAATTACTGCTGACCATGTTATTTATACCGGCCATCCGGTGGCCATTTTTCCCATGGTCCCAAAAGGATTCTTCCGCCCTGCTTATATTCATCGTGTTCGGGATCTGACCAATACCGATTCCATGTTCATCATTTTTGGTAAACTGGACAACTCAGACCTTGCTACAGAAGCAAATCTATGTTCTGTTCCAACCGGACTTGATCTTTTAAATACCGATCCCCTTAAGGGTTCTCTGCTTTTGACAGCCCCTGGAATCAGAGACGGCAAGGATTCCGCGGCCGCCCGGGGAGTAATCCTGATGCGGCCCGCCTCCTGGCTGGAGGCCGGACAATTTTTACCGCATAATGGGCATGGTCGTCTTAAAGGATATCAGGAATGGAAGGAAAAGCAGACCAAACTCCTTTTGGAACAGGCCCGCCAATCCTGGGGCAACGGCTGCAGGATAACACCGCTTGCCGCCGGCTCTCCTCTTACATTTCATAACAGACTGCATGCGCCGTATGGAACGATTTACGGCGTTCAGCACAATCTCCATCAAATCACTGCCACGGCCAGGACAAAGCTGCCCGGTTTTCTGCTCAGCGGTCAGTCCACTCTAATGACCGGCATAATGGGGGCATCACTTGCAGGGCTGGTCACTGCAGGCGAAATAATCGGGTTGGAAACTCTCTGGAATAAGGTGCGATCATACCGATGAACAGGGTTGTAATTACAGGCCGGGGCGCGGTTTCCACCTTTGGACTCGGCGTGGAAAAATTGACCGAGGCCGTCCGGCAGGGCAGGTCGGGAGTCGTTTTTATCAAAGAGTGGGAACAGGTGCGCGGTTTGAATTCCTTTCTTGCAGCCCCTGTGCCGCCATTGGATATAAAAAAACTGCTTCCCCGCTCAGTGCGCCGGACCATGGGAGACATGGCAATATACGCCACTCTTGCAGCCGTGGAAGCGGTGGACGATGCCGGGCTTGACAGAGAGTTCCTTGAATCCGGGCAGACAGGAGCAGCCATTGGTTCCACAACGGGCAGCCCAGGCGTTTATGAAGAATATTATCGCAATTTTTTAGATGAGGAATCCTTTCAGGAGCTGCGTTCGGGCACCTTTTTCAAAATCATGGGTCATAGCTGCAGTGCAAATGTCTGTCATGCGCTGAAAATCCGGGGTGAGCAGTGGGCCACTGCCGGCGCCTGCTCTTCATCGTCACAGGCGATCGGACTTGGATATCTGCTTATCAAATCCGGCCGACAGCGCGCCATGATCTGCGGCGGCGCCGACGAGGTTCACCACTCCGTCACCATGATCTTTGACATTCTTAAAGCTGCCTCGCGCAATCATGATCCGCCGCTCCATACTCCGGCGCCGTTTGATGCGGACCGGGACGGAGTGGTGTGCAGCGGAGGAAGCGGAATCCTGGTTCTTGAAAGCCTTGAATCCGCCAGGGCACGCAATGCTGTAATTTATGCCGAAATTCTTGGCTTCGGCCATGTAACCGACTCGGATCATATTGCAAATCCAACCGAAGACGCCATGTTTACGGCCATGAATCAGGCCATGCTGGAAGCAGGTGTAATAAAAGAAAAAATAGATTATATTAATGCACATGCCACCGGAACCGAACACGGAGACATTACAGAGGCCCGGGCCATCAGCCGGGTCTGCGGCGGCGCCGATGTGCCGGTAAGCTCCCTTAAAGGTCACCTGGGCCATGCCTTGGGCGCTGCCGGCAGTTTAGAGACCATCCTGGTTCTGGAAATGTTTAACCGTCAGGAGCTGCTGCCCACGCTTCATCTCAAGAGGCCCGACCCTGCCTGCCGGGGAATCAATCTGCTTCAGAAAAAACAAAAGGCCCGGGTTAACACGGTTTTAAAAAACAATTTTGCCCTTGGCGGCGTCAACACCGCCCTGGTGCTGCGAAGGTGGACACATGACAATGGATGACAATGCCATCCGTCAACAGGTGGTGGAAGTCATTGCCGAGGAATTTGAACTGGATCCCAAAGATCTGAGGCCGGAGGTCACGTTTTATGAGGATCTTGATCTGGACAGCCTGGACGCAGTGGACATGGTCGTGGCCCTTGAAAAATCTTTTGGAATGAAATTGAGCGATGAGGAGGCGTTCCGGGCCGTCCGCACCATGGATGATCTGTTCAATCTGGTCATTTCTTTGAAAAAAAAGATTGAGCAGGAACGTTGATAATGAAAAAGCTGTTGCTCAATCTCTATTTCTGGCCGTTTTTTTCTCTGATTACCCTGATCGGTATCTGCCTGATCCCTTTTGCTTTTACTGTTAACAGATTGATTGGCCTGCAATCGTACCATCGGCTGCTACGCCGGGGAATACGGGGGTACGGCTGGATTCTGGTGCGTCTGCTGCCGTTTATGGGGCCGGTCACCCTTATTGACAAATCAGGAGGTCTGCCCTGTCCTGCAATCTATGTTGCCAACCACAGTTCTTCCGTGGACCCCTATTTATTCGGCAGCCTGGCAGTGGAAAACGTGTTCGTCACCTCCTGGCCGTTCAAGATTCCGGTATTTAAATGGATCATGAGAGAGGCCCAATATATTGATTCCAATAAGGGCTGGGATGTTATCCGAAACCAGGCGGCGCAATTGCTGGCTCACGACTGTTCATTGATCTTCTGGCCTGAGGGGCACCGTTCCCGTGACGGCAAAATGACCAGATTCAAAAATGGAGCCTTTCACCTTTCTTGTCTGACCAATACGCCGATTATTCCAGTCTGTATCAAAGGAAGCGGGACGTTAATGCCGCCCGGGGCCAGACTCCTCACCCCGGCCAGGGTCAGTCTTACGCTGCTTCCGCCGGTCTTTCCTGACGGCGCAGCGGAAGATGTGGAATATATTAAAAAATTCAAGGCTAAAGTAAAAGAGATGATTTTTGCGGAACAACATATTCAAATGGGAAATACAAGCCCGCAGTTTGCCTGCCGGACAAAAATGGCCCGTCCCTGATCCCACCGTTCACCAATAATCAGGTAAAGATGACAAATCAGGAAACAAAATTCACATTGGCAAACGGCCTGGGCCTGCGCCGGGCCACGGCTGATGAACGGCAGGAATGTCAAGCCGGGCTGCTGAAGTCTCATCTCCTCCAGGCTGCCAAGACACGGTTTTACCAGCGCCTTTTCAAGGATAACGGAATTGATCCCGCAATGATATCAGCGGCGGATTTTCACCGGATGCCTTTGACGAACCGGCGAGATGTGGAGGCCTTTCCCGAGGATTTTTTTGCTGTCCCGCCCGTAGATCAGGTCGACCTTGCCCTGACCTCCGGTTCCACCGGCAATCCAGTACTTGTACCTTACTCTGCCCGGGATCTTGAACGGCTCGCCTTTAACGAGCAGATGGCATTCTGGGGAGTCGGCATCCGGCAGGATGATACTGTCCTGCTCTCTGTTACAATCGATCGCTGTTTCATTGCAGGGCTGGCCTATTATTCAGGCCTGATCCGGCTGGGCGCTGCCGCAATCCGCAGCGGTCCGGGCCAACCGGCCCGGCAGTGGGAGATTATTAACCGGCTCAAACCTACAGCCCTCGTCGGTGTGCCAAGCTTTCTGCTTCGTATTGCGCAATGGGGCAAGGAGCATGGCTTTGATCCGGCAGGCGGCGCCATTAAACGGTTGATTACTATCGGAGAGCCGATTCGCGGACCGGAATTGACCCCTACTCCGCTTGGCGCCCGGCTGGCAGAGGTCTGGCAGGCGGAAATCTTCTCTTCCTACGGCGCCACGGAACTGGAGACCGCCTTTTGTGAATGCCCGGCAGCAGGCGGAGGCCATGTCCATCCGGAATTAATGATAGTGGAAATTGTTGATGATAACGGCCAAAAGGTTTCCGACGGAGAACCGGGCGAGGTGGTTGTCACTCCTCTGGGCGTTGAAGGATTTCCTCTTGTCCGCTTCCGAACCGGCGATATCGCCCGGCTGCATACGGAGACCTGTCCCTGCGGCTGGCAAACGCCGCGCCTGGGCCCTATTGAAGGACGGTTGAAACAGCGCCTCAAATGCAAGGGCACGACCATATACCCGGAAATGATTTTTCAGGCGGCCCAGGAAATAAAATCCGTCAAGGCTGTTTATATTGAGGTGCGGTCCGCCTTTGATCTATCGGACGAGGTAAAGGTAGTCGTGGGAACCGATGACAGGGAATTGACCTGTAAAAAACTTGGCGATCTGCTTCAGGCCCGCCTCCGCGTCCGGCCTGAGATTGAAATCCGCGATCATCGGGAGGTCATTGCCGACATGGAAAAGGCAGGTGGCCGTAAATTGAAAAATCTTTTTGATTTTCGTAAGGGAATTTGATTGATAATGAAGAGTTTGGGTGAGCACTGGGGCCTTGAATTCACTCCGGAAGAGATAGCTGGGGCCAGGGATGGAAACGGCCTGCTTTCATTGGAACTGGAACTGTCCCATGTCTGCAATTTGCGCTGCATCTACTGTTACGCCTCCGCGGGTATGCCGCTTGAAAACGAGCTGAGCCTGGATGAGATCAAGGACATTATCGACCAGGCCGTGCGTCTGGGCACGCGGAAGATTGTCATATTGGGCGGCGGGGAACCTCTGCTCTATCCGCATCTGTTTGAGGTAATCGATTATATCCTGGCAAGGGGCGTAAAGGCCGACATTTTTACCAATGGACAGCTGATGACAATGGAAACGGCCCGCAGGTTATATGAACGTAATGTTTCCGTTGCCCTTAAGACCAACAGCCGAAATCGCGAGGTGCAGGACTACCTGGCCGGTCAACAGGGCGCCTTTGACAACATCCGGCAGGCTTTGCAGGCCTTGCAGGATGCCGGGTATCCGGACGAAAATCACACATTAGGCATTGAAACCATCATCTGCAGGCAGAATTTAGGCGAGCTGCCCGACTTGTGGCGCTGGGCCAGAAATCAGGGGATTATTCCATATATCGAGATAATGACACTCCAGGGAAGGGCCAAGGAACATCCTGACCTCGAAATTTCAATGGAAGAGACCAGAATGTTGTTTGAGGAGCTGGCCAAAATAGATTGTGAGGAATTCGGCAACAGATGGACCCCGCATCCGCCCCTTGTCGGATCCCAGTGCGCCCGCCATGAATATTCCTGCACAGTGACCGCTGTCGGTGAAGTGCAGCCCTGTCCGGGGGTCAACGTTTCCGCGGGAAATGTCCGTGAAAAACCGCTGGCCGAAATCATTGCCAAAGGCAAGCCGATCCAGGAACTGCGCAATATCCGCAAAAACATCAAGGGCAAATGCAGAGACTGCGACCTGGGCTTTTGCTGCTACGGCTGCCGCGGCCACGCCTACCAGGTTACCGGCGATTACCTGGCCGCTGACCCGCTCTGCTGGATTAAGGGGTCCTCAAATAAATAACTATCCGATCAATTGATAGTCATTGTCTCTTGCAATAGTCTCCCCTCTTTGAACAGCGTATCCCACTCCAGGAGGGCTCATCCCAAGAAGACCGGCTAATTTTAACAGCGACATCTCTAGCTCACGTACAGACCAATAGCAGAGGAGACTTCCGGCAACAACCCGTTGTTGCTGTCGACCTTTTGACATTATGTCCCGAGAGTCCATGCCGTATATCGTTGCGACTCTTTCTAGAACTTTCTTGATATCGTATCCCTTATTTTTTAATTCCTGTTGACGCGATATTTTTTCCTCAGCCACTGAAAGGACCCGAAATTCCTCTAAACTCCACTGGTTTCTAAGTGATCTATATGAACACATTTGATTTAAAAATAGTAAAATCTGTTTATGGCGGTTTTGGTCTTGGATTTTATGATCAAAGGGCTGTATTTGTTCCTTTTGCTCTTGCTGATGAATTTGTAAGGGTAGAGGTGACATCTGAAAAGAAAGATCATGCCTTTGCAAATATTGTTGAAATACTTGAGCCTTCAGAAAAGAGGATTGAGCCGAAGTGCTGTAATTTTGAGATTTGTGGAGGCTGCGACTATCTTCACATTGATTATGATGAAGAGTTGTCGATAAAACAAAAAATCCTTACAGAAAGCCTTGTAAGAATCGCAAAAATTAACAACAACAATATCCCTGCAATTGATATTGTTTTTCGCAACAGATATCAATACAGGTCTCACGCTTCAGTTAAAAACAATAAAGACGGCAAAACAGGTTTCTACAAAAAAGGAACAAACGAGCTTGTTGCTTTTCCATCAAATGGATGCATGCTTCTCTCAAAGGCGCTGGCAGAAATATTTGTTCAACCTTACTATTCGGGATATAAAGAGTTTAAGGCTGCAATCGGGTGCGATAGTAAGGCCCGCTTCTCCTTTAATGAAGATGCAGTAATAAAAGAAATAATAAACGGTTTATCTTACAATAGGGATATAAACTGTTTCTTCCAGGTTAATCTTTTTTTGCGGTCTAAAATGATGGAGATAGTAAGAGAATACGCAGCATTAAACAAAAATGACAATTTTCTCGATCTCGGCTGCGGAGTCGGCTTCTTCTCTTTGTATCTTTCAAAAGATGCGGATTTCGGAATTGGCGTTGATATTGATAGAAAATGCATAATATGGGCTCAGAAAAACAGAGATGCCAACAAAATCGAAAATCTTGAATTTATACAATCCTCCGTTTCTTCCCTAAGCCCCGGCAGCTTTAGTCCTGGTGTGATTATTGCCGACCCTCCAAGAGCCGGCCTTTCCAAAAAGGCCAGGTATGTCGTTAGCGCAATTCATCCACGGAAACTGGTGTATGTTTCATGTAATCCTTCAACCTTTTCAAGGGATGCAAAGGATTTCATAAAAGCCGGGTATAAACTGGAACGGTTGACATTGATAGATATGTTTCCTTCAACATGTCACATAGAGTTGATTTCACTTTTTGTAAGCTCATAGTATAGGAATTTTCATTTTTCAGGCAATTATTTCAACCAGTCGCCACCCACGAATTTTGTAATGGTGCATGGAATGCACCCTGCCGGGCTATTCATTGGACAAACGCGTAATGCACCCTTCTAAAACGAGAAATACCGTATCATGAAAGAAA
>JAIWHJ010000019.1:0-11064 GCA_048629695.1 Promethearchaeota archaeon | reverse complement strand
AGGGGTGGAGTCGCCAGCCCGGAGTGCTCATATCTTCAATGCAAGTAGCGGTATCAAGGGCAGTAAGCCTAATCCGTAATTTTTTCTTATGCCCCGGCTGGATGCCGGCCACGGAGCCGGTCTCGAAAAACGTCCGCAAACCTTTATGCTTGAACGATTTGATCATGAGGATATTATAAAGCACATTGCGCAATACGCAATACCATCCTTTGGTAAAAATTTACAATTGGAAGGATCACCCATTAAAAGGTCCTTGTCAAGAGAATGAACTTCCCCATTACAAAAAAATCATTTTTTTGTTTAAGGGATACAGAAAACAATAGGGTCATCATTCTTGACAGAATCTACTGGAGAGTGAAGGTCAGATGACCTGACCATTATGTTGTGCTTTACACGATAATTTCTGCGACTCCATCATTGATTGGTCAGTTTGAACTGGCGTGGATCAATATTATATTTCCGGATTTTGTAATTGATGATGCGAATGCTGGTATCAAGATGCCGTGCCGCCTTGCTCTGATTGCCGTTGGTCTGTTTGAGGGATTCGACAATGAGTTCCCGTTCAAAATTTTCAACGGCAGCCGCAAGTGAAAGCGGACTCTTTCCGTTCACACTTTTTGCTGTTTGAAGAGACGGCGACAGATGGCAACTCATGATGGAATCATCATCGCAGATCAAGACCGCTCTCTCGATACAGTTTCGGAGTTCCCTGATATTCCCAGGCCAGTGATACTGCATGAGAAGATCAATTGCATGGGTTGATATTCGGCGAATTTGCTTGTTGTTTTCATCGTTGTACTTTTGAAGGAAAAATTCTGCGAGCAGCAGGATATCCGTGCGCCTCTTCCGCAGCGGCGGAATATAGATTGGAAACACGTTCAGACGGTAATAGAAATCTTCCCTGAAACTCCCGTCTTCCACAGCCTTTTCAAGGTTTTTGTTAGTTGCGGAAATAAGGCGCACGTCGCACTTGATCGATTTTGTTCCCCCAACTCTCTGAAACTCGCGGTCCTGAATTACGTTCAGGAGTTTGATCTGGACGCTTTGGGAGAGTTCTCCAATTTCATCAAGAAATAATGTTCCTTTTTCAGCCAGTTCAAATCTTCCCTTTTTGGCCGTGTGCGCACCTGTGAAAGCCCCACGCTCGTGGCCGAACAGTTCGCTTTCAATGAGTGTTTCAGGTAGGGCCGAGCAGTTGACCACCATGAATGGGAGTTTTGAACGGCTGCTGCTGTTGTGATGAATGGCCTTGGCCACCAGGTTTTTTCCAGTGCCTGATTCGCCTCGCAGGAGGACCGTGGCATTGCTGTCTGCAACCCGGTGAATCATCTCAAGGACTTCCTGCATGCGGCTGCTGTTGGTTATAATATTCGAGATTTTGTATTTTTCCGTAATCTCCCGTTTCAGTTGTATATTTTCATGCTGCAACCGTCTCTTTTCCTCGTTTACCGAATGGATGCGCATAACTGTCTGCGCAACGAGACCACTGATAATCGTCAGAAACCGAAGGTGTTTGTCAAGGTCTGCCCCCTCTTGGTATTTACAATCAGTACTTAAGGCGCCGATTGTCTGCCCGCCGTGATTGATGGGGACGCAGATGAAGGAGAGCATCTTTTTTTTAAAATCGCCCCTGGAACGGGTTTTGTTAAGAAACAACGGCTCTTCGCTGATCTGAGGCACAACTATGGGAGCGCCGCCGGCAACCACGCTTCCTGTAATGCCCTCGCCGATCTTGTATTTGCCCCGTTTCCGGGCCTTATCCGTCATGCCGTAGGCGACTTCTATCTCAAGGCGTTTTGTAATCGGGTTTACAATGGTGACGGTGCCATTATTCAGTCCCATGCTCTCTGACAGGATTTTCATTGTCTGTTTAAGGCAGTTACGAAGGTTGCCTGAAGATGAAAGGGCCTTTGTGATTTCGTAAAGACGATTTATTTCCGTGAGATTATTACTGTTGTCAGTTGTCATATTTTGCAAATGTTCACTGTTATAGGTTCCGGGTTTCGGGTTTCGGGTTCAAAGGTTCAAGGTTTTCCAGGACGGATGCAGAGCTGGTGAACGCTGACATTTTGTCTGCCACGGCATCGGACCAGACTTTGTAGCCTTTTTCGCTCAGGTGGACGCCGTCGGGGAGGAATAAAGATGTTTCCCCGGAAGCCTGTTCGTTAATAAACAAGTCGAATACGTCCAGAAAATCAGTTCCTGTTTCCCTGGACAGTTCGCGAAGACTTGAATTCATCCGGGGGATTGTCGTGCTGGATAGCCAGGGCAACCGGAACGGCATGAGGCTGTTTACAACGATTGCAGCTTCAGGGAAAACATTAAGGAAACTTTGAATGATTTTTTCATATGACTGGATAAAGAAATAATCTTCCATGATCACGTTGTTGGTCCCGGTCATTATCAAGAACCAGTCGGGCTGCCCGGCCTGGTCTATGATCTGTTCCGCCCGGTTCAGAAGTCCGCTTACGGTCTCTCCGGCAATTCCGGAGTTCATCACATCATGTTCAGGGAATTTGGACTGCCAGTCAAAGTACTCGATCAGGGAATCTCCGACAAAGAGAAGCCTTTGGGGTTTCATATTATTTACCTGGGGTTGGGGGTAATCGTTCGGAACCCTGAATAGACTGCCAGGGGCATCAAAATTCGCCGGATGATCGCAGATCGTTTACGGGTTTGGAAATGAGAACCACTGCTCCGAACGGGGCCACGTTGATTTTTTTGTCTTTAAGCGCCGCAGCGTCTGATTCATGGACAATGTCTGCCGGGGAGGCGGCTGAAGTGTTGATAATTTTATGCCAGCGCCGGTTACCGGATAAAGAGACCGCTTCAAAAGATTGTGCATGGCGGTCTCCGTTCAGCATGATGTAAAAATCGTTGTCGCGTTTTCCCGTGGCGCCTCTCCCGTCCAGGAAAACGCCCAAAGTCTTGCAGGAGGACGACCAGTCGGGCTGAGCCGGATGAATGGACTGCCATGTGATTTCCTTAAAAGGTCTCTTTTTGGAAGGGTCGGGGAAAAAGTCATCCCGCCGGAAGACCGGGTGTTTTTTCCTTAATGCGATAAGCATGCGGAAGAAGCGAAGCAGATCGTGGTTCTTTTTGGCAGGGCGCCAGTCTATCCAGCTTATTTCATTGTCCTGACAGTAGGCGTTGTTGTTCCCATTCTGGGTTCGGCCGAATTCGTCTCCTGCCACAAACATAGGCACACCCTGGGAGATTAAGAGGATAGTCACAAGGGTGCGCATTCTGCGGGCCCGTAATTCAAGAACTTCCTTATTTGACGATTCACCTTCCTCGCCGCTGTTCCAGCTTATATTGTAATCGCATCCGTCCCTGTTGTCCTCACCGTTTTTCAGGTTGTGTTTTTGGTCGTAGCTTACCAGGTCATGGAGGGTGAATCCGTCATGGCTGGTGATAAAATTGATGCTGTTGTACGGCCGCAGGGAGCTTCGCTGATACAGGTCCGAACTTCCAGCGATCCGGGTGGACAGAGCGCCTACAGAGTTGTCACGTCCGCATGCAAAGGCCCGGATGTCGTCCCTGAACTTTCCGTTCCACTCGGCCCAGCGCGGATGGGCTGAAAAGCTGCCTACCTGGTAGAGTCCTGATGCATCCCATGCCTCTGCAATAATTTTGGTATGTGCAAGCACAGGGTCTTCCGCGATTCTCTCCACCATGGGAGGATTGTTCAAGACCTCACCATTGGTGTCTCGTCCCATCACGGAGGCCAGATCGAACCGAAAACCGTCCACGTGCATTTCAGTGACCCAGTAGTGCAGGCAGTCCATTATCAGGTTTCGAACCAGGGGATGATTGCAGTTAAAAGTATTGCCACAGCCTGTAAAGTTGAAATGTTCCCTGGTTTCAGGGTCGAGCATGTAGTAAATCGTGTTGTCTATACCTCGAAAGCTGTATACAGGTCCGTCGGAACTGCCTTCCGCCGTATGATTGAACACTATGTCCAGGATTACCTCGATGCCGGCCTTGTGAAGGGCCTTGACCATTTGTTTAAATTCTCTTACCTGGTTGCCGTTCTGGCCGTTAACGGCAAAGGCGGCCTTGGGTGAAAAAAATGCCAGAGGGCTGTATCCCCAGAAATTTTTCAGCGTTTTTCCTGTCTCAGGATCAATGCAGACGTTTTCATTTTCATTGAATTCAGTGACCGGCATCAATTCTACGGCCGTTATACCAAGTTTTTTCAGATATGGGATTTTTTCAATAACTCCGGCATATGTCCCGGGATGTTTAACCCTGGAACTTTTGTGCCGGGTAAAGCCGCGGACGTGCATCTCGTAAATAACCGAGTCTTTGAGCGGGATTTTCAGGGGCCGGGTGCCTTCCCAGTCAAAGTCATCGTTCACAATACAGCTTCGGCGGATGTTGGAATTCCCTGTATGTTTTTCTCCTTTCCGATGGTACTGTTTATCCCATTTCGATCCGCCTGTGAGGGCTTTGGCATATGGATCCAGAAGGATCTGCTCAGGGATGAAATTGTGGCCTGTGCCCAGGGGATCGTAAGGGCCTGTCATTCGGAAACCATATCGCAGCTTTGGATCCGGATCGTGGACCATCACGTGCCAGATGTCACCTGTCCGGTTAATTTCAGGGTCAAAGGTGATTTTCGCGATCTCGTGTCCTTTTCCTGTTTTGAACAGTACCAGTGAGACCTGTTCTGCATGGCGTGAGAAGACTGCGAAGTTGATGCCGTTCGGCATGATTGTCGATCCAAGAGGCATGGGAGTGCCGGCGCTTGTTGAAAAAGGTTTCATATTAAATCCTTTTTAAACACACAAAACATCATTTATAAATGAACACTATCCAACATAATTTTTTATCATTTTTTATTGATATTGTTCAACCATATTATTTAGATTGGAAATCTATTGATATCATTGGCGGAGAAAATTTCAGTGAGTTTTTAGTGTGTAAGGCAGAGCCTTTGGGTATGCATTCCCAGGCAGAGCCTGGGAACGAGGGCTGAAAGAAATGGATGCGGTATTGGCCATGATTTGGCGGGAAGTATTTCTCGTTCCCATGCTCTGCCTGGGAATGCATGCTTTAAGGCTCTGCCTTTTTTTAGACCAGCGGTTTTACTGCCACCAATTCTTTTTACGAATGCATTAAATTTGGTTCACAAATTTTTTTTTAATGGGGTATCATCCGGTGCAGATTCTATATTAAACCCAGCCAAAAATATTTGAATTTTTTGCGATTCAATGGTTCAAGCAGGTATCGCAAACTCGCAGGCTGTGAAAAATTTTTTTAACCGTTGAACCATTCAACTGAATAGTTACAAATGGAGGATGCCATGAATTATTTTTTAGTCCTGTTGGCATATTTGATCGGATCCATTCCTTGCGGCCTGTTGGCAGGAAAATATTTTGGCGTGGATGTTCGGCAATCAGGAAGCGGCAATATCGGCGCTACAAACGTCACGCGTCTGCTTGGTAAAAAACTAGGAATAATAACACTGGCAGGTGATGTGTGCAAGGCAATGCTGCCTATGATCCTGGCAAGTGTGCTGCTGAAAGATACGGCTGCGGAATCACTGGGACTCTGGGTTGCGATCTGCGGATTTGCGGCATTTCTAGGTCATCTTTATCCAGTATATCTAAAATTTAAAGGAGGCAAGGGCGTTGCCACAGCGCTTGGGGTTTTCCTTTTCTTATGCCCGCTGGCCGTGCTGATTGATATTGTGATTTTTATCTGGGTTGTCGGGACCTGGGGCTATGTCTCGCTGGGTTCTCTGACCGCAGCGGCCGCGATGCCGGTTCTGATTTGGCTGCTTCCCGGGACCAGCAGTTCCTCCGTTTTTACGGCAATGCTGATTTCCGCCCTGATCTGGCTCAAACATCGTGAAAACATCGTCCGGCTCTTAAGGCATGAGGAAAAAAGCTGGAAAAAAAGATAGTAAGTGGTCGCCCAAAAATGTGAAGTTATTTTTGAGCGACCCCTAACCCAGATAAACTGGAATTCTTTAAAGTTCCTGGACTATTTTCAGTACCCCCCAGAGGGGTATAAGTACCTTCACGAAAATATTTTCTAAGGTACTAATATTTGTGTAATTTAAACTGGGTTTTAAAAAGTAAAAAAAAGTAATCCACAGCCAGCTTATAACTTATATTACTATACAAATTTTTGTTCTATAATGCCAGGAGGTGAAGGGAAAGTTTCCGGCTTCAGAGTTAATGACCACTAAATTCACAAAAGCACGAAAGGGCATATTGCCGGATTTTGGCCATTTTCAGGATATTCAGGTTGCGTAACACACCTGATCTACAAGGTATAAGTGCCTTCACGAAACTTTTTTCTGCCGGAAACGCGCAGAAAAAAGTTGACAATAAGATAATCAGTGTGTAAATTAGTTTTATCTTGCTGAAATAGATGGCCCTAATATTGTAGGGAATGCCTTACGATTTTCGGCCGACTTTGGCGCGAAGGAAGTGAAGGTGTAACCAGAGGCATTGGGAAATTGTCGGTTATGCCTTTTTTTTATTTTTAAACGGATGGGAGGATCAAACCATGACGCTTGATCAATTGAGGCCTGGTAATGAATGTCACATAAAAAAATTGTTTGCCGGGAATAAGCTGGGCCAGAGACTTTTGGATATGGGGGTCTATCCCGGCCTGAAATTAAAGGTGGTTCGGAACGCTCCGCTCGAAGATCCCATGGAGGTCGAATTGGAGGGTTATTTTGTGAGTCTGCGGCATGCAGAAGCAAAATATATAGAGGTAGAACAGTCATGACACCGCAAAAGGCGCTCGTGGCCCTTGCCGGACAGCCTAATTGCGGTAAGTCTACAGCGTTTAATGCGCTTACCGGGGCAAGTCAGCACGTGGCCAATTATCCGGGCGTCACAGTGGAAAAAATGACGGGTTGGTATACTCGTGACCAGCTCAAGGTTCAAGTAGTAGACCTGCCCGGAACCTACAGCCTTACCTCCTATTCTCCCGAGGAAAGGGTGTCCCGGGATTTTTTGCTTCATGAAAATCCTTCCGTTGTGATCAATGTACTGGATGCCTCCAACCTGAAGAGAAGCCTTTATCTCACCTTCCAGTTAATGGAGATGAATATTCCCATTGTCCTGGATCTGAACATGATGGATGTGGCTGAACGGCGGAACATTGAGATAGATACCCGGTTATTAGCCAAAAAACTCGGCGTTGCAGTCGTTTCCACAGCCATGGCGACCGGGCGCGGTAAAAAGGATCTGTTCGACGCCATTGCCGAAACTATCAGTTCGGAACGTTCTCCAAAATTAGCGCGTATTGATTATGGAGAAATGGAGCCTTTCCTTAGGGAAATCGAGGCAATATTATCTTCAGAAACGGACATTGCCGAGAAATATACACTTCGATGGCTGGCCATCAAGCTCATGGAGGATGACAGTGAAGCGCGGCGGTTGGTTGAAGATCATCTTGCCGACTCTAACGAATTCCTCCATTCTATTGATAAAAAACGCGAGGAGTTTGAATCAAGGTTTGACGAGATGCCGGAGATGCATATTGCCCGCCGTAGATACAAGGCGGCGGATGATATCATCAAATTCTGCATAAAGCCGCCAACAGGGATGAAAATTCCTTTATCCGATAAGATAGACCGGTTTGTCTGCCACCGTTTTTTGGGGCCGATTATCCTTTTGGGAGTGATCTATCTCCTTTATTACCTTTCCATTGTTCAAGGGTACAACCTCACAAACTACACGTGGCCCCTGCTGGCCAAGCTGCGGAGCTTAACGGGCGCCGTTATGCCTGACCCGGGATTTATCGAAATCCCGCTCATCCGCTCCTTTGCCCTGTGGTTTGTGGACAGCATTAACGCATTGCTGAACTATATCCCCATTTTTTTTATACTGTTCAGCCTTATCGCCATTCTGGAAGACAGCGGATATATGCCCAGAATGGCATTTATCATGGACCGGCTGTTCAGCCGGTTCGGTCTCCATGGCCAGTCCACCCTGCCCATGGTTTTATCCGGTATCTTTGTAGGCGGATGCGCTGTGCCGGGTGTTATGTCCTGTAAGGGCATTCCGGATGAGCGATCAAGGATGGCGACAATTTTGACTATTCCCATCCTGAACTGCCTGGCCAAGGTTCCCCTTTATGTCCTGTTGATCAACATATACTTTGCGCAACATAAGGGTCTGGCCATGTTCTTTATCTCCTCCATCAGCCTTCTGCTGGTGCTTCCCATAGCCAAAATATTGACCTTGACCGTGCTTAAAGGCAAGGAGACGGCGCCTTTTGTCATGGAGATGCCTGCCTATCATCTGCCGACCATTCGGGGCGTCCTGGGACTGGCCGTGGAGCGTGTGTGGCTCTTTATACGCAAGATTATTACCGTTGTGGCGGCTGTTGCGGTTGTTTTATTTGTTCTGTTGCAGTTCCCGGGCTTGAATGACGAAAAGATGGTCCATTTCACCGGTGAAAAGGATAAAGCGATTGAGCTTTTTTCCGAGAAGATAAAAGACACGCTCTATGCCGAAGAACTCCAGGGCGAAAATCTCATGGCCCTCATCCTTTACTGGGATGCATACAAAACCGCCAAAATGGGGGCCAAAGGCAAGGAGGCGGTGGCGGCCCTAAATATGAAATTCGAGGGAAAAAACCCGCTTTTTTTCAGTATTGCACAGCCGGGCAAGGATAAGATTGCCAAAAAGGTCAACCGGGCCTTTAAGAAGCTGTTCAAGGATCGCAAACGGCTTTTAAGAGAGATGCGCAAGGAAAAAATCGACAACAGTTTACTGGGACGGATCGGACAGTTTATAGAGCCCGCCACACAATGGGCCGGCTTTAACTGGCGCGTTAATGTTGCCCTTTTGAGCGCCTTTGCCGCCAAGGAGAGCAGCGTGGCTACATTGGGCGCCCTGTATCAGCAGGAGGAAGAGGGAGAAACATTGGAAAAACGGATGGCCGAAGCCGAGGAGGGATTTACTCCCCTTCATGCCCTGGCCCTGATGCTTTTCATGGTGCTTTATCCACCGTGTATAGCAACCTCCATCAGTGTGAAGCTCCAGACCAATTCCGTTAAGTGGATGTTTTTTTCCATGTCTTACCCCATGCTGCTTGGGATGATGACTGCTATACTGATTTTTTCCGGAGGAAGCGCCCTGGGGCTTTCAGGGCTTCAGGCCATGTTTGTTTTTTACGGTCTGGCGCTTTCCGTGACAATTTTTATGGGTTTTGTAAAAAACAAATCAGAATACACTTAAAAATAAGGGGGTAATTGTAATGTTTAGAAAAGTCATTTTGGCAGGGTTGTTGGCTTTTTGCCTGTTTTTCACAGGTCAGGCCTTTGCCCACACGCCGCTCTGCTCCTGCTACGATAATGGAGACGGCACAATAACCTGCGAAGGCGGGTTTTCCGACGGGTCGTCCGCGGCCGGCGTGGAGATAAGAGTGGAAGACAAAAACGGCACGGTTTTAATCAAAGGCAAAATGGATGAGGACAGCGAATTTACTATTGACAAGCCTTTAGTCCCATACAAGGTTGTGCTTCACGCCGGGCCTGGGCATATCGTGGAGACCGATGGAAAAGAGATTGTCGAGTAAGGCCTGCTGAATTTTCAAAGAAAAAAATTAGGGATGTGGAAATAAATAACTTACCCATATAGCGCTCAGATTTAGGTCAGGTTCGATCAAGTAACCACTTTTAAAACCGCAGGCATAGCCGGGCTACGTTGAGGATTTTAAAAGTGGTTACTTGATCGAAGATGGCCTGAAGATGGGTAAGTTATTTATTTCCACATTCCCTGATCAAAAAAGGAGTTGCATCGATGAAAAAGGTTATTTATATGTTTACAGGTTTACTGGTAATAACAATGGCCATACCCGCTTTGGCCCATTTTCAGACGATTTATACGCCCGAAGCGGCGCTGAATGAAGGAAAGAAAATAGATCTCAAGCTGGTCTTTACCCATCCCTTTGAAGCCGGGCATACCATGGATATGGGAAAGCCGGAACAGTTTTTTGTAGTGCGCAAGGGAAAGAAAAAGGACCTTCTCGACACCCTGAAACCGATAACCTGGACAAGCCTGACAAACAGCGGCAAGGCATACGAGACTTCCTATAAGCTCCGGGGAATGGGCGACAATGTCTTCTGCCTGGTACCTTCTCCTTATCTTGAGAAAGAAGAAGATTGCTATATTCAACAGATCACCAAGGTGATTATCAATACAGGCGGATTTCCCTCAGACTGGGACGCTGAGATCGGCCTTCCGGCAGAGATTATCCCTCTGGACAAACCCTATGCCCTCTGGACCGGCAATGTCTTCAGGGGGATCGTGAAGGGCGACGGAAAACCCGTCCCTTTTGCTGAAATCGAGGTGGAGTATATGAACCACCAACCGCTTTTAGACAAAAACGCCTTTGCCAAGGATGCTGAGGTGGAGGCCCCCCAGGATTCCTTTGTCACCATGACAATCAAGGCCAATGCGGATGGTGAGTTCACCTTCGGCATTCCCCGTGCCGGATGGTGGGGCTTTTGCGCCCTGGGCGCAGGACCTGTGGACAAACATGACGGCAAGGAACTGTCCCAGGACGCGGTGATCTGGGTACAAGCCAAGGATATGAAATAGGGGTTCATGGGTTAAAATTTGCCCCATAGTTGTATTAAAAAAGTAAAGCAGTTACCCCTGAGCTGTCACACTATTTTTTTCTCGTTGTTTTTCATCATTCATCATTCATCATTCATCATTCCAGAGGTTCAAGGTTTATTTGATCGGAATAAAGAATGGACAGATTCACAATTTTATTTTACCTTTTTAGTATCTTACTTTTTAGCTGATGTAAATATCATTCCGGGAGAATCAGTGTGAAATATTTTTTAAAAAAAATGATAGTTGTTCTGTTTTTTTTCTTGCTCTGCCAATCCGGATGGGCTGACGAGAAAGCAGGGATAGGATACGTATCCGCAGTCAGAGGAGACGTGATCGCAATAAACAGTGGTGGCGTAGCTCGGGCTTTTGCAGTGGAGAACCCGATTTTTGCGGAAAGGGAATAGATGTTTATAATGACTGAAGTTATGAAAAACATCACAAAAAAACTGATAATCGGGAACGGGCT
>JAIWHJ010000018.1:0-11426 GCA_048629695.1 Promethearchaeota archaeon | reverse complement strand
AACTTAACTACGTTAGGGGTTCAGAGGTTCAGGGTTCAAAGGTTCAGGGTTCAAAGGTTCAGGGGTTCAAGGGTTGATGCAAGATTGGATATGTCAAAACTGAAAAATGCACTATGCAGGCAAACAGAACGTTTTTTAAATAGCTGAATCTAACAACAACCGCTTTAAAAAACGACTGAATAAGGAGATAATCGCACTATGGTTACCGAACAGGGCATAGTTTTTAAAACAACACCTAGTACCGTATGGATCAAGACGGAGCGTGGAGAAATGTGTGAAAGCTGCGACTCCAAGGATACTTGCGGAGGTGGATGCACTTTATTGAGCAGTACCCTGACTGAACTTGAGATTGAGGTGCCGAACCACATAGGCGCGAGAAACGGGGACAAGGTGCTTTTAAGCATGGACTCGTCGTCCGTGATAACGCTTTCACTCATGGCCTATATTGTTCCGATAATCGCACTGATCCTGGGAGCGTTTTTAGGGGAGAAAATATCTTTTTTCCTTGGCACTGATAAAAATATCTGTTCGATAATCTTCGGGGTAACGTCGCTTGCCCTGTCAATTCTGGCGGTCCGGGCGACCAGTAAAAAAATTTCAAAAACAAATAAATATCAGCCCACCATTACCAAAATCCTGAAACGCGCCTGAAAAGCATAGCCCAAAAATAAACCAACAACTGTGAACAATCAGCAGTTGTCAGTTGTCAGTTCAGCTTAAACCACCATCCGGAAACAAAAAAAAAGGCGCGGCCGAATCAGGCCGCGCCTTTTTTTTGTTTATCTAATTACTTCTTCCCTTACAGGAAGAACACGTACATAACCCCTACAAATACGGGTATCAAAATACCGATTGACCAGGCCATGTAGCCAAAAAAGCTGGGCATCTTGACTCCCTGGTCATCAGCAATAGAACGGACCATGAAGTTGGGAGCGTTACCGATATAGGTATTGGCGCCCATAAACACGGCGCCTGCTGAAATTGCAAGCAGCGTCATATACATCCCATCCGGCCCGGAACTCATTAATCGCTCGGCATCGCCGCCCGCGGTATTAAAAAACACGAGATAGGTCGGAGCATTATCCAGAAAGCTCGAAAGAGCGCCCGTCAGCCAGAAATACATGTGATTCACAGGCTCTCCGGCTTCATTTGTAACCAGTGAAATAAGGCTTTTCAAGGCACCTTCCTTGCCTGCCTTGAGAATAGCAATTGCCGGGATCATGCTTACAAAAATACCGGCAAACAATTTACCGACCTCCACAATGGGAAACCATGTAAATTCGTTTTTACGGCGGCTGTCCGGATCAGTGAGCTTGAGGGAAAGTCCGGTAATGCACAACATAAAAACATCACGCATGAGGTTCTGGAGTTCAACAGGCACATAAAAAACATTCCACGAAACACCAGGTTTCCACATGCCGCTCATAAGCACGCTGCCGATAACACCCAGAAGCAGTACCAGGTTCACCTTGCCCTCTAATCCCAGCTTTTCGCCCGTATCAGCTGCCCTGGGCGGAGCAGGCTTTCCTTCTGCGTTGTAAAGTACTGTGTCAACGATAAAAAAGAGAACCAGGAGAATGCCTGCCACAAACAACATCGGCATAAACATGGCCTTGGTTGTCCAGAAAAAGGACACACCCTTTAAAAATCCCAGAAAAAGCGGCGGATCACCCAGAGGTGTCAGGGAACCACCGATATTGGCGACCAGGAAGATAAAAAATACGACCGTATGTACCCGGTACTTGCGGTGCGCATTGGCGCGAAGCAGAGGCCGGATCAGGAGCATTGCAGCCCCGGTCGTACCCATCCAGCTCGCCAGCACCGTACCGATGAAAAGCACAAGAAGATTAACAATCGGCTTGCCTACAAGACTGCCCTTGAGACGGACGCCGCCGGCAACAGTGAACAGTGCCAGCAGTAAAATAATAAACGGAAAGTATTCAAGAAGCACTGTATGAAGCAGTTCAAAAAGCGCAAGTTCAAACCCGAATTTAAAATAAAACGGCACTAAAAATGCTAGGCTCCAGAAGGCTGAAACCTTTCCAAAATTGTGATGCCAGAATGTAGGCACTGTCAACGGTAATATTGCAATGGAAAGCAGCATACACACAAATGGTATTACCCAGTATCCCTGCAACAGGGACCCGTCAAGATGCGGTCCCCCATGATGGGCATCACCGAGACCGGGATCATGAGCGCCTGCATCATGTCCTGCTTCTGAATGTCCTGTATCGGGATGCGCATCAGCGCTATCTCCATGTACTGTATCAACATGGGTTTCAACGGCATGTTCGCCATGATCCGGCGACTCGGCAAATGTTGATGCCGGCAAGAAAAACAACGCCATTACAGCAACGGCGAATGTTAGAACCAGCATTTTACTTAATCGGCTCACTTTGTAATCCTCCCTGTTTGAAATCCAACATACCTTTGACAGGACACGATTAAATCCGGTATCACGATCATAAAACTTGTCCTGACAAAATGTCTCTTTTAATAACATTGTCAGCGCATGACAAGTACCGGACAGTGCGCCATCTGGACTACCCGGGTGGTGACGCTTCCAAGCAATATTCTTTCCACGTTTGAAAGTCCCCTGGAGCCGATGATTATAAGATCTGCATTCTCTTCCTCTGCCAAGGTGACAATGGAGTCCGCGATCCTTCCCCGAACCACTCTTGTCTTAAATTTGACTTTCTTGTCTTCAAAAAGCCATATAAAAGGCTCTAAAATCTCGTTGGATTCCTTAGTAAGTTCGCTAATGACCTCGTGCAGACCGTCCTCCCCAAGTACCTTGGGAATGCCGCCAAAGCTGTGGGCGAGTACAACCTCGGCATCTGTAAGCTTGGCAAGATCAACCGCATACTTGGCGGCGTGCATGGAGTGTTCCGATCCATCTAATGGAAGTACTATTTTTTTTAACTGCATATCCGACCTCCTAAAAATAGGCTTTCAGGTTGAAAAAGGCTGAATCTAAAGGGTTGATTTTAATTTCGGCCATCTCAGAATATGAGATATGAGTGTTGAGAATAAAAATAGGATCTGATTTTCCTCCGCTACTCAACACTCAACTCTAAGTGGCCGAAAATAAAACTAACCCCAATCTAAAACAAATTATGCCTGTCATACACGGTATGGCAGGCATAATCTATTTATAATTATCAATTGATTACTTAATTGCTGTTCGATCACGCGAAACAGACATTCCGGGTTGATGACCGAGTTCATCGCTTCTTAACAGAGTTTTCCCCATTTCCTGGAACTGATCTGGGCTCCGCTGTCCGCAACAATGAGACACTCGCGTCCTGGAAGAGAATTGATCAACCCCACTCCATTTTTCGGATGCATGACAAAAACGGATGTGGACAGAATATCGGCTTCCATAACCGTGGGCGCCTTTACGGACACGCTTTTGGCCATAATTGGGGACCGTCCGGTTGATGGAGTAATTACATGATGAAACATCTTCTCACTGTCAAAGTAGACCTCGTATCCGCCCGAAGTTGCCACCGCGCCGTCTCTCATTGTAATGATATCGGGATAATTTCCCTTTTTGGCCGGATCCTCAATTGCAATCTTCCAGGGCCTGTTTTCAGATCTTTGGCCCATGGTTCGAATATCTCCGCCTGCATTAAGCAAATGGTTGACCGCGCCTTGACCGGCCAACACGTCGGAGGCCCTGTCAACTATATAGCCTTTTGCTATTCCGTCCAGTGTGACACCCATGCCGGACCTTTTTAATGATATGGCATTGGATGATATCTCTATTCCATCAGAGCCTACAAGGTTGACAGCATCTGAAAATTCTTTTCCTGACATCTCAAGTTTCTGCCCGGCGCTTGATTTCCGCTTGAACAGATCAACAACAGGCGCTACAGTCACATCAAATGCACTGCCGGTCAGTCTGTTATAATTTAAGGCATGTCCCATAACCTCTTTCAGTTCTGGAGGCGGGCCGACGATACGCCCGTTACTGTTCAATGCTGAAACCGGGGTGAAACTCTTATACCTGTCAAATACGGCCGACAATTTTTCAATCTCGTTAAATGCAAGGCCAATCGCCTCGTCGGCAAGATCCCTTGACTCGTGTATAACCGTCATTGTCACTATGGTGCCCATTGCCGGTTTAGACCTTGAGACCCTGTACTGAGTCCGGTTAATCTTTGCAGCCTCGGCAGCAAAAGGCATTGCGCCGCCGACAGTCAGCCCGACACCCAGGATCCCGCAGGTCTGTATAAAATGTCTTCTGGAAACTAAGTTCTCTTTCATTATATTATTCCCGTTAATCGGCTTATTGAAACGTTTCAGTTCAGAGAGGTTCACATATTCAGCAGACTCCTTATCAGGCAGCCTGTTTCATCTCAGCAAAATTTTCTCTGACACGTATAATCTTACGCTTCTTACATGCCTTGAGGCAGGCCATTTCACATTCATCACCATATTCAAGACATTTTTTGTGATCAATGACAATTTTTTTGTCCACAAGTTTAATGGCCTTTGCCGGACATTTCTTGGTGCATGCGAGACAACTGATGCAGCCGGCCTTACACACACTTGATACCGCCTTGCCCTTATCGATTGAAGAACAGTATATCATGACCCTGGCATTGGCGGGTATTACTTCTAGTATGCCTCTCGGGCAGGTACGCACGCACACGCCGCATCCGATGCATAGCGCTGGGTCAATCCTCACAAGACCATTATGAATAATCATGGCGCCGAATGGACAGGCCTTAACACAGTCGCCGAATCCGAGGCATGAATATTCGCACGCATCAGCGCCGCCCATCTTATGTGCCGCTGCACAACTGGGAACTCCCTGGTACTCATATTTCAACGCGACCTGACCGTCATCTTTAACACAGCGTCTGACGGAAATCATAGGCTCGGCGGATCCAGCAGACTTTCCTGTCAGTTCACCCACCTTTTCCGAAGTATCAGCGCCTCCGGCAACACAGGCGCCTGCCCCGACGTTAGGATCATTAACAACCGCGGCTGCGTATGAAGAGCATCCTGCAAAGCCGCATCCACCACAGTTCGCGCCCGGCAGCACATCTAAAACAGCCTCAACGCGCGGATCTTCATACACTTGAAAAACAACCGACGCTATGGACAAAACAATGCCGCAAAGACATCCAAGGCCGGCAAGAAAGAGCACTGACTTAATAATTATTGGATCCATGTTTTGTCCTCTACTCCCAAGGATTCGCGGCATTCAATTTCAGCCGCTCTTTTTCAAGGTAAAAATTATATCATGCCTTTAAACGCCAGAAAGGATAGAGCCATGAGTCCGGCCATAACCAGACCGCCCGGAGTCCCTTCGAGAGACATGGGTACCCTGCTGACCTCAAGCCGTTCCCGTACACCTGCCATCAAAAGCAGCGCGACACCGAAACCAAGACCGGCTGCAAAAGAATATATAAGAGACTGAATTAATCCATATTCATTGCGCTGACATAAAATTGCAATACCAAGCACTGCGCAGTTAGTTGTAATGAGGGGGAGAAAAATTCCCAGGGCGGAATAAAGTCCCGGCATGGCCTTTTTCAAAAACAGCTCAACAAACTGAACAAGGGATGCAATAACAACGATAAAGAAAATAGTTTGCAGATATCCGATGCCAAAAGGATTCAGCACATATATCTGAATAATCCAGGTAATGGCGGTGGCCAGGACACAGACAAATATTACTGCGCCGGCCATTCCTGAGGCAACGCCCGTGTCCTTGGAGCATCCTAGAAATGGGCAGTTTCCCAGGTACTGAGCAAGAAGGATATTGTTTACAAATATCGCTCCTATAATCATTAAGAAATAATCCATTGGTAAAACCTCCTGTTACTTCTCTGCTGTTGCGGGCTCTGATACTGCGGGAACAACATATTCCGCAGCACAGATTATTTCAGGATCCGTGGCTTTCTTCTTGGTCTGCCAGTAATTCAAGTAATTCATTGCCGCCAGGATGAGTCCCAGGCATACAAAGGCCCCGGGAGCTTCGATCATAAACAAGAACGGTTCATAACTTGAGCCCATAATTTGATAGCCGAATATAGATCCAACCCCGAACAATTCACGCAATCCGCCGAGAAAGGTCAGAGACAGCGTGAACCCTATTCCCATTCCAATACCATCGGCAATGGAGAGAAGCACCGGATTTTTCCCGGCAAAGGCCTCAGCCCTGCCAAGTATTAAACAGTTAACTACAATAAGAGGCACAAAGAGTCCCAGAGTCTGATAAAGCCCGTACGCATATGCCTGCATGAGCAGTTCCACTGACACGACAAGCGTGGCTGCGATTACGATATAGCAAACAATTCGCACCTTTTTAGGGATAATATTGCGTACAGCAGAAATAATCGTGTTGGATAGCACAAGAACAAATATTACTGCCGCTCCCATGCCCGCGCCGTCAGATGCGCACTTGGTCACGGCAAGTACCGGGCACAGCCCCAGCACCAACCGGAACGGGGGCAGTTCCGCCCACAGGCCCTTTGAAAATTCTTTCCACATACCCATGTGATTTTCTCCCTGTCGGACTGCTATATTCTTTATGAACAGCCAGCCTGATAAATTAGCCGCCCTTGGGCGGGACTTCTCTGACAGGATGAACAAAATTTACTTAATTTTCATTTATCCTGTTGATCCAGTTAAAAAATGGGATTTCCTATACTACAAAATTACGAATATATTTCAGAAGGATCCGGTTATCTGATCTTTCAACGAATCATATGCCTTCACCGCGTTCTGTACCGCGACAACAGAACCTGTTGAAGATATTGTAGCCCCTGAAACAGCGATAATATCGCCACCATTACTGTCGAGTTCAATGCCTGCTAACTGGTGCTTCTTGAACTGCTTGGTAAAGCCGCGTTCTTTGACCCTTGTGCCGATTCCAGGAGTTTCCGACATGGTGGTCATGCTGACGCCGGTCAGAATATTCAAGCTCGTGTTAAAACCGACCATGACGCCCACGTCCCCGCCAAAACCGCCGCCATAATTCTCAAGGGCCACTGCAATAAGCTGCCCGCCCTTCTTACCAGGGAATACTGTGACCTGGCCTGAACCGTCCGGAAGGTCTAGTTTTTTCCTGTCCGCAATCGGATCATTGTCAATATCTCCCAACACTGCCGCAATAGCCGGGCCTTGGACATTTACCAATACCTGTTTTTCAATGGTTGCAGCAGTACCCGTCTTGAGAAAGGCAAGAGAAATTCCCGCCACCCCGCAAATGCAGGTGAGAACTACGACCATTTTTATGATATCCTTCATTATTTACCTCGCTCCAAAGGGTTTTGGCCTGATGCGGTCAAGAAGCGGCATCATCAGATTTGCAAGCAGAATGGCAAAGGGGACTCCATCCGGATATACGCCGTATACACGAATAATTATAACAAGCGCACCCGCGGCAAGTCCATATATGATCATGGGGATCTTTTCAACAGGTGAAGACCCTGGGTCGGTAGCCAGGAAAAATGCTCCCAACATCACGCTTCCGCCCAGAATATGGAAAACAGGACCAATATAAATGTTGCTGTCAATCAGATAAAAAATTGATGCCGTGACAAAAACGCCGATTAAAAAGGCTAAAGGGATATGAAAACTAATCTTCTTAGTTGCAATCAGGTACACGCCGCCAAGGGCAATAGCCAAAACATGAACCGAACCAAGTCCGCCCAGCTGATTGCCTAAAAGAATATCCATCATACCGACCTGTGCGGCGGCCTCTGGTCCGTAATATTTAAGCTGGGTTAGGGGATTTATCAGCTCGGTGTTCAGCATGGTTGCGTCAATATCAATAAAATTCACCCATGAAAGTCTGCACACCGCCCAACCGACAAGCGGGGCGCACATGGGATTTGCTCCCAGTCCGCCGAAGAGCATCTTGCCAAGAAGAATACTGATCGCGCTTCCTGCCACAACCAGCCACCACGGGGCTGCAGCCGGCAGAAGAAATGCGAATAAAAGACCGGTCAGCAGAGCGCTGAAATCGTCAACACTCGGTTCACGTTCCATACATTTACAACAGACAGCCTCCACAATTACGGCAGTAGCGCAGGAAAGCGCCATGACCTGAAGGGCTTGTATGCCGAATATTACCACAGCCATGGCTGCTGCAGGCAGCAGGGCCAGGATCGTGCTCTGCATGTATCCCGGAACGGTACGTCCGCAGTGCCAGTGGGGCGAGGCGCCTACTGACAGGATCGATAATGATTTTGCGTCCTCATTAGCCATTTACGATTTCCTCACATTATCGTGATTATTAATTTATGCCGCTGCTTCCGCTGCTGCCACGGCATCTATTGCGGCCAGTTCACTCTTGGCCAGCCGGATCAACTGCACCAACGGACGGCGCGCCGTGCAGTAGAAACCGCACATTCCGCATTCAAAGCAGTAGTCTATTCCATACTCCCGTGCCTTTTCATACAGTCCAAACTCGGCAAAACGGGTAATCATATTAACCGACAAGCGTGCCGGACATGCGGCCACACACTCTCCACAGTTCAAGCATGCAATGTCGGTAACAGGCGGAAAATCGCTGTCCGATACGACAAAAAGTCCATAAGCATCTTTTCCAACACCCTGGTCCTTATCATAAATTGCAACACCGCGCATTGGGCCGCCGACTATCAGCCGGTCGCCCGGGCCCGCGTTGATCCCGGCATGCGAAAGCGCCTGGCTGACCGGAGTTCCTACCTTGACAGTGTAATCGGAGCCGGCAACGGTCATTACCGTTTCAGTCAGAGGCAGACCGGTCTCAACAACCTTTCCGATTGCCAGCAGTTGATGGACGCCGACTACTGTGATATCGTTCAACCCCTCTTGCCCTGTAACGGCCTTGACAACAAGCTCATCAACACTGTTAGGATAGACCGGAATGACATTGGCGGTATCAGCGCCGGATAAAGATACTGAACTGCCCTGTGCCACGGCAAATATTGTCTTTGAGGCGGATACTACTTTCTGCAGAACCCCAAGACCTTTCTCCAGTGTAGCTGAATTATTGCCCGCGATCCGCCCTGCTGCGCTGATTCCGGGTTCAGGATTCACACCGTTTATGACAAGGGTTCCCGCCTTGGCAATACGGTTAGTATCAATACCTTGTTTTTTGAGAGCTGAAATCAGTTCATCGCCTGAAAGATTCGAGAAATCAATCTTCTCTGCCTGAATCTCTTCAGCGCCTTCCTTTTTTTCCGCCTCGGTATCAACTGTAATCGACTTGGCGCTGATATCAGTCACAACTCCTGCAACCGGTGTGTGCATATCTCCGATACCGGAGTCCGGATGCTCGGCAACCAGTGCGCCCGCGGCTACAACAGCTTTTTTCTTGACGGTTTTAATGGAATGACCATTCAGGGGGATATGCACTATAGTTGCCGCAGGCCCGTCCTGGATCGTACCGCCGGTGTCGGATGATAAAATAAAGCTTGGCTTACTCATGGTTTATTACCCCATATGGCACTGTTTGCAGTCCTCTTTTTTAAAGGGGCCTTTCTGCTTTTCTTCATGACAGTTCATGCATCCTGAATGGAATGCATTTAACCTGTTCGGCAGGATCTCTTCAATCCCTTCTTCAAGTTTATGACACTTTTTGCATGAGACGTTTTCCGCATCTTTCATCTCGTGGCAGGATGAGCAGCCACTGAGCCTCTGCTCAAACATATCTTCATGACAGGCATTGCAACGTTTATGAACAGCGTCCTTCAGGCCCGGTGTATCATCGTCACCCTCCGCCTCGTGGCATTCGCCGCAGCTTCCGGGTTCCGATTCAATATCATCGGTATGATGGCAGTCCGTACACTCGGCGCAAAAATCATCACTATGTTCAGCATGTGAATATTTTGTGCCGACAGGCTCCTGATGATGGCATCTGCCGCAGAATTCACCGGTATTATCCTGGTGTTTCTCTGCAAAGGCCTCATCAAAAACCGCGGAGTGGCAATTGCGGCATAAAAGCGGATCGGATGTGGGTTCCTTGCTTTCATGATGACACCTTTCACAGGGCAATTCATAATCCCTGAAATGGGCAATATGGGAAAAAACCACATTTCCGCCCTTTGTAGCAAAAAAGATGCGGATTGGTTCTTTCGGCTGAGCGCCTCCCAGAAATCCTGCATAACCCGCCACGGCAATTACCGCCAGGACAAGCGTGACAACAGTAATGAGCAGATAATTTTTTTGCACCTGACTATTCCTTTGGGCTTCGGTCAAACAGTCTGAACCATGGTCTCTCGTTCACACGCCTGACCGCTTTTTCATGTGGAGGATCGGGTGGTTACTCTAACGCCCATCCATTGAAATTAAATATCTTATTTCCGTATGGACACCCTGCCAATCCCTGACGTCCCGTTAAAAACTTGCATCAAAGCGAAAAATAAAAGTATTTCCCTGCTTAAGACAATTGGGGCAGTTAATTATCTCAATCACTTGAATTTGTCAAGCAAAAATTGTAAATATTCGGCAACAATCCACTGGGAGGTGTTGCCGAATATTTACAATCTGATGGTTATAGCTATTTTTCGGCATCAAGCCGAATATTTACCAAAAGCTTTTATAGTAAATTAGAGCAAACGAACTGGTCCGAGACTGATTTTTTCAGTTAAAAACAGATACGAGTGAGGAAAGTCTGCCCTGCCAGACATTTCCAAAGGCGGTCAGGAGAGCGCTTCTTGCTGATTCTGAAATCAGGAACAATTCGATATGCAGACGGTTGTCAGGCAGCAGACTGCCCAGTCTGTCCGGCCATTCAACCACTGCCAGACCATCCCCGAACAGATACTCGTCAAGGCCTGCGGCATAAATCTCCTCTTCACCTGAAAGACGGTAAAAATCCATATGATAGAGTGGAATGCGGCCCGGATATTCGTGAAGCAGGCTGAAAGTGGGGCTTGTGATACAGCAGGAATCCGGCGTTCCCAGGCCGAGACCGATTGACTTTGTCAACGTGGTCTTGCCTGCGCCCAGAGCGCCTCCCAGGGTTATCACGTCACCGGGTGTCGAAATCCTTCCGAGACGCCTGCCCAGGGTATCGGTAATTTCAAGGGATGACATTGTAATCTTTATTGAGTGATCAAACACAATAACTACTTTTTATCCTTCTTGTGACAGAAAAAACAGCGGTTCGTGCAGTATGTGGTCGCTGGAATCGGGCCTAGTCCTTCCTCCTTGTGACAATCCAGGCACAGCTTTTCCGCTTCCCTTTTCTTGATTTTGTACAACTTATCATGATCCGGGCCATGGAGAAACTTTGGCGTGGTCTCAGGAGGGGCGTTCCAGAGAAACAAAAAAATTCCCCCGCAGACGAGTATAAAAATCAGATTATAGAAAATTATTTTTTTTGATTTTTTTTTATCAATCACAACAATACTCCTAACCTGGACAAGCCGGAAATTATAAATGTGGGTAGTCCCTACAAAACAATGCAGGTTAAT
>JAIWHJ010000017.1:0-11680 GCA_048629695.1 Promethearchaeota archaeon | reverse complement strand
GTTTGGGGTCATAAGATTCATCAGTGCAGGAAAAAACGATTTTTCATGACCCCTTATGGTGTGACCCTTATGGTGCGTGTCAACTTCGTTCTATTCTCCTTGTATTATCAGGGTTCAGGGTTCAAAATTCAGGGTTTATTCCCGCGAATCCGTTCGGCCAGAAAGAGATCAAATGCCTTTTCAACCTCGATCTCGATACCCAGCGCCAGGATCGGGATATCCACGTCAATAAAATCCTGCAGTTTTACGTAATCCTTTTCAGTTGTAATAAGCGCGGCCCCCCCTTTTGCAAGCGCCATGTTCATAAGGTTTTTGACATCTTTCATGGAATAGAAATGATGATCCTTAAATGAATGAAACCCCTTTACCTCAAATCCTTCCCTTTCAAGTAACAGCTTAAATGATTCCGGATTGGCAAGACCGCAAAATGCAAAAACCGGCACCTGCCTTGCCTGGTCTACAGTGCAGCCGTCCGGTTTCCGGCTGTGCAGGAGAGTTGCAGGCCGATATCTGCTTAAAAATACCGGGGTTGACGGAAAACGGGAATTGAGTCGCTGTTTCAATATATGGGCCCGCTTTCCGGTCTGATTATCAATGCCGGTGATGACAAAAGCGTCTGCGCGCCGTAAGGCGCTTACCGGCTCCCGAAGCTCTCCTCCGGGAAAAACCCTCCCGTTTCCCAAAAAAGACAAGACGCTGAAAAGCGCCAGATTCAAATCGCGATCCAGACCCATATGCTGAAACCCGTCGTCCATTACAATAACATCCGCCCCGAATTCAGTCACTGCATACTGCCCTGTAACCGCCCGTTTTGGGCCTGTGATCACAGGCACTCCGGGCAGGGATTCGGCAATAAGTCTTGGTTCGTCACCTGACATCTCAGGCGGCATGACAACCTGTTTCGTATCTGAGACCACGTTGACCGGATTCCGGGCCGCGCCACCGTATCCCCTGCTCACAACAGCGGGATTTCTACCCATTTTCTTTAATTTTTTTGCAATGTACATGACAAACGGAGTCTTGCCGGCGCCCCCCATTGTCAGGTTGCCGACACTGATCACCGGAACAGGCAGCCTGTGGCGTTTGAATATATTTTTTTTATACAACCATGCGCGAGCGGACATGACCATTCCGTAAAACGGCGAAAAAGGCCTGCCCAAAAAAAATAAAATGTCACGCGTTTTGACCATTACCCATGTCTCTCTTTTAGAATGGAACGGATCAATTCAATATGCCGCGCGGTTACTCCCATGTGACGATTCACAAAGGTCTTGGCCCGTGCGCCGGTTTCTTCCATTAACGATCTGTCCGCAAGCCATGATTTCAGGCGCGTATATATTTCATCCTCATTACAGACTCTCACGGCCCCGCCGGCATCGAGCAGATCTTTTGATATCTCATCAAAATCATCCATATGAGGACCAAACATGACCGGTTTAGCAAAACAGGCCGGCTCCAGAGGATTGTGGCCCCCCTCATCCGCCAGACTGCCGCCCACAAAGGCTATGTCGCAAATTGAATAAAATTTTATAAGTTCGCCAAGGGTGTCCAGGATAAGAAGATTTGTATACGCGGCAACGGATCCTTTTGATCTCAGGCAGCCGGCAAGGGCGATTTTGTCGGCAATCCGTAATATCTCATCCCCCCTGTCCACATTCCGTGGCGCTATAACCAGAAACAGGCCTGGAAACTCCTGCTTGACTCTTTTAAACACATTAAATAAAATCTCTTCCTCACCCGGATGGGTGCTCCCGGCCACCCAGACGCTCATGGAGGTCGGCATTCCTAAATCCGACAGGTCGTCTGATCGAACACCGTTCTTTGAGCACGATTTCCCATTCCCTTCTTCAGCCGCCGGCGCCACAGAATCATATTTCAGGTTCCCGAACGTCCCGACCTTTTCGGCATCCACTCCCAGGCTGATCATTTTTTTGGCATCGGATTCAGTCTGCATGCAAAGAAAACTGAATGAGTTGAACATAGGCGAAAAAAACCATTTTTTCCCATTATACTTGTCAAAGGATTTTTGGGAAATCCTGCCGTTCACGAGAAGCCCCGGTATCCCGCTCCTCTTGAGTTCAAACAGGAAATTAGGCCAGAAATCCGTCTCAACAAGAATAAACAGATCAGGATTGATCCTGCTGATAAATCTGCGTACGCTTGGGAGAAAGTCCAAAGGAAAGGGAACAAACCGGTCCACGTAATCATCCAGGATACGGACCGCGGTCTCCCCGCCGGACCTGGTTGAAGCTGAAAAGAAAATCATGGCATGAGGAAAGGCTTCCCGCATATCCCTGACCAGTGGCCGGGATGAAGTGACCTCGCCCACTGACAGCGCGTGTATCCAGATTCGGGGCCTATGCGTGGAACCGGTATCCGGAAAGAGATCCAACCCGATCCCCAACCGCTTTAGAATCCGTCCCCTGTATTTGGGAATCAACAGGATTCCCACAACCAGGAAAGGCCCGAATAAAACAAGCGCCGAAATCTGAAGAATATTGTAAATAAGAAGCACAAATGAACCTGATACTTATTGAAAAGAAAGAACTTACCCGCGAGCAGACGGTTGTTCTGACAGACCGCCGAGGCGAACATATCATCAACGTACTTCGATGCAGCGAAAACGACGAGGTAAGGGTCGGTCTGGTGAACGGCCCGACTGGTTTAGGACGCATTCTTGATATCAGTCCGGGACAGGTAATTCTCAAGGTGGACTGCACCGGCCCGGCACCTATTTCGCCCCCGGTTGACCTGATCCTCGCCCTTCCGCGTCCGATCATGCTGAAGCGTATACTCACACAGGCGGCCTCAATGGGCGTGGCCAGAATATTTCTGATCAAGGCAAACAGGGTGGAAAAAAGCTTTTTCCATTCCACACTATTAAAAGAACGAAATTTTAAACCCTATCTCCTTCATGGATTGGAACAGGCCATGGACACGCTTATGCCTCAGGTGTCGGTGCACGAACGATTCAGACCGTTTGTGGAAGATCTCCTGCCCGGGATCGTGAAACAATGCCCAATCCGCCTGGCAGCCCATCCAGACATAGGCAAAGAGACCGATTGCATAAAAGCAGAGGGCCTGTGCGGTCATGTATGTGTCATAGGATGAAAAGGCGCCATGCTCAAAAATAATCCTGATAATCGGTTGGGCCAGGAGAACCAGGCCCACGGTTGCAGGAATTGTAAGAGAGAAGGTAATCGTTAACGAAGAGACAAAAGTCTCTTTGAGCCTTGTCATATTTTTTTGGGCCGCATATCGCGCAATCACGGGCAGGGTGGCGATTGATACGGCTACCCCGAAAACCCCGATCGGGAATTGGACCAGGCGGAATGCGTAATTAAGCCACGAGACGCTGCCCTCTACGCAGGAGGCGGCAAAATTCGTATTTATAAATATGTTGATCTGGGTTGCTGAGAGCCCGATTATTGCAGGCGCCATCAACTTGAGCACCCTTCTAAGCCCCGGATCGCTCAGATCAAGACCAGGCATAAAGACAAAACCGGTTTTTTTAAGGGTCGGAATCTGGCAGGCAAACTGCAGAAGCCCGCCGATCAGTGTGCCGAACGCCATTCCGACAATTGCAGGCAGGCCGAATCCGGGAAGCACGAGTGCGAGACCGACACCACCCAAAATGGAGCCAAGGTTAAAGAAAGCGGATGCCATGGAGGGCATAAAAAAATAGCCCCTGGTGTTCAAAATCCCCATTACCACGGCTGAAAGGGAGATAAAAATGAGAAACGGGAACATGATCACGGTCAAATTCCGTGTCAGCGCCACCTTGTTCGGAATTAAAGCAAAGTCAGGCGCAAGCAGCCTGACGATCGGCTCTGCAAACAATATCCCGGCAAGCGTAATGATGCTTAAGAGAATCGTAATAAAGACCAGGACATTGCCTGCAAGCCTCCATGTTTCCTCTTTCCCCTTGTTTGTATCATAGTCGGAAAACACAGCCACAAATGCAGCGCTTAAAGCCCCCTCTCCAAAGAGATCGCGCAGCAGATTCGGAATCCGGAAGGCCACGACAAACGAGTCATAGGCAAAACCCGCGCCAAACATGGCTGCAAAGACCTGCTCCCTCACCAGACCCAGCACTCTGCTGCACATCACTGCAAAACTTACCGTGCCGGCTGAACGGGCAATCTTCCCTGTATCATCAGAAGGTTTTTTCATAATAGGGTACCTGTGCACGATTACACCTGCAACTAATCGATCAAAGTACCATATCAGGTTCCATAAAAGATGACAATGGGCCTGCTTAAATACTTCCTTGACTTTGCATATGGTTTCCGAATAAGATGTCGGTCTTTTTCAGATTTCTATTTTTGTAAATAATATCTGATAACTCAACGGATTCAAGAGGTTCGGAGGAAACGATATTAACTATCTTTTTAAGGTTAGGGCTCGCTCAGAAATAACTTCACATTTTCATGCGCCGATCCATCCCGCATGGCTGCGTTGCTCGTCGGTTAAATAGCCCTGCTATTCGCCCTCCTCGCGCCTTGCCATGCGGGCGCCTCGACACCTGAAAATGTAAATTTATTTCTGAGCGAACCCTTAATTTCAAACAGCGTCTGCCCGGTTTCGCATTCCCTGACATCCGCCGGACTGACTCTGCTTGGCACAACCAGGAGTAAAAGAACATGCAGGACACTGATTTGATTCGTAATTTGGCGCTGTTTGGCGACGGAAAAAGTGGAAAGACCTCCCTTGCGGAAGGAATGTTGTTTGCGGCCGGAAAAACCAGCCGCCTCGGCAAGGTGGATGACGGCACATCGACGCTTGATTTTGAACCGGAAGAGGTGAACAGAAAGTCCACAATAAATTCCTCGTTTCACCAGTACACATGGAAAAAGCACGATGTGTTTCTGATTGACACGCCCGGTGATGACAACTTTATCAATGACGCCATGTTTGCAGCCAATATTGCTGATTCCGCAGTTCTTACCGTTGATGCCGTGGGCGGAGTCAAGTACCAGTCTGAAAGGATCTGTGACATAATCAGTGCACGGAAACTGCCTGCAATCATTTATATAAACAAGATGGACAGGGAACGGGCCGATTTCGAAACAACTCTGGAAGGTCTTAAAAACGGACTGCCCCTGAACCCGGTTGTCATACAGTTTCCCATTGGCGCGGAAGCGGATTTCAAGGGCGTGGTGGATATCGTACGTCAAAAGGCTTACATGTTTGACGGTTCGGACACCGGGAAGGCAAATGAAACCGACATCCCACAGGACATGATCGATAAAGTCGAGACATACCGCGAACAACTCATGGAACTGGTTGCCGAGACAGACGATGATCTTATAGAAAAATACCTGGAAGATCTCGAACTCTCGGAAACAGACCTGAAAAAAGGCCTGAAAAACGCCGCCAGGCACGGCAAAATCAACCCCGTGTGTGTAGGAGCCGCAACCGGGAATCTGGGCACAACGCTTCTTCTGGATACAATCAACGAACTCCTGCCCTCGCCTGCCGACAGACCTTCCAGGCAAGGCACGATTCCGGGAAGCGATGATATCCAAGAACGAAAACCGGATCCCGCCGAGCCATTTTCCGCACAGGTATTCAAAACAATGGCTGATCCTTATGCAGGCCGACTCACCATATTCAAGGTCTTTTCCGGCGTTCTGGATAGTGACGTTTTTTATAATTCCACCAAGGACACATCTGAAAAATTCGGCCAACTGCTGATAATGGAAGGCAAAAACCAGAAGCCTGTGGAACAGGTAGGTCCGGGAATGATAGCCGCGGTTGCCAAGCTCAAGGAAACCGTGACAGGTGACACCCTTTGTACGGATAAGGCGCCGATCGTGTTTGAAAAACTTATTCCGATCGAGCCTATCATGTCATACGCCGTGACCACTTCCCAAAAAGGGGATGAGGAAAAGCTCTTCTCATCAATTTCAAGGATGCTTGAAGAAGACCCGACTTTAAGGCTTGACAGGGAGCCACAGACAGGAGAAATCCTGCTCTCCGGCGTGGGCCAGGTCCATCTGCGGATAACCGGAGAAAAAATCAAGAGGAAATTCGGTGTTTCCATGGATCTCCATATCCCCAAAGTGCCTTATCTTGAAACAATCAAGGGCAAGACAAGGGTCCAGGGAAAACACAAGAAACAGACCGGGGGCCGCGGCCAGTATGCCGACTCATGGCTGGAAATCGAACCCTTGCCCAGGGGCGGCGGATTTGAATTTGCTGATAAAATCGTGGGAGGGGTCATCCCGCGCCAGTATATTCCCGCGGTCGAAAAGGGAATAATCGAGGCCATGGGCAGGGGAATTATTGCAGGCTACCCTGTAGTGGACGTCAAGACATCCCTGGTGGACGGTTCGTTCCACAATGTTGACTCGTCTGAAATGGCTTTTAAGATCTCGGGTTCCCTTGCATTTAAAAAGGGAGCGCCGGAATGCAAGCCGGTACTGCTTGAACCGATAGTGGACATGACCATCCGGATGCCAAAGGAATGTGTTGGTGATGTGATCGGCGACTTAAACGGTCGACGCGGCAAGGTAATGGGAATGGATTCCGAAAGCAAAAACGAGATCATCTTAGCGCAGGCGCCTCAGTCGGAAATACTTGAATACGCCCCGGATCTTATCTCCATAACCGGGGGCCGGGGTTCATTTTCCGTAAAATTTTCTCACTACCAGGAAATCCCAAGCCAACTGGCGGAAAAGGTCATTGAGGCTGCCAAACAGCAGGCCGGCTGATGTCTGAAGGGGTAAACAGATCCGGTTCCTGCGGGGTTCTGACAATCAGCGACAGGGGCTCAAGAGAAGAACGACCGGACACGAGCGGTCCGGCCCTAAAGACCATTCTCGTAAAAAACGGTTTTGAAATTGCCGCTTATAAGATTATTCCTGACAGCAAAGAATCCATAAAGGCCACTCTGATCGAATGGACCGACGAACGTCGTATTGACCTGATTGTCACTACCGGAGGGACAGGCGTAAGTCCCACCGACGTGACGCCTGAGGCGACCCGGGCAGTAATAGAGAGAGAGCTGCCGGGAATCAGCGAGATAATGCGTCAGGCTAGTTTCAAAAAAAATTTAAACGCGGTTCTTTCAAGGGGAATTGCAGGAATCAGAAAGGAGTCATTAATCATAAACGTCCCGGGCAGCGAAAAGGCGGCAAGGGAAAACATCGAGACGGTTGTCAAATGTCTGGCCCATGCGGTTTATAAAATTAAAGGAGGGACAGAGGATTGTTGCAAGGGATAGTGATGAATAAAAAATTGTAAACGATTACACTATTTCTATGGAAGGCGCTTCGTTATCCCGGTCCAGGTAGTCGGCCGTCACCGACCCTATCACAAAAGGTGATTCCCCAAGCGCTGTAAGCTGCCGAAGCACGTCTTCAACCAGCTTGGCGTCAATAATAACGGCCATTCCGATGCCGCAATTAAATATCCGGAACATCTCCCGGGCGGATATTCCGCCCTTTTCCTTAAGCAATTTGAATACAGGCGGAACAGGCCAGCTTTTGTCATTGATAATAGCCTTGCAGCCCTGAGGAAGAACCCTTGGAATATTATCGATAATTCCCCCGCCTGTGATGTGGACAACGCCTTTGACCTTGAAATTCTTAAAAACATTTAGCAGGGTCTCGGTATAAATCCTGGTAGGTTTTAAAAGTTCCTCACCAAGCGTGCAGCCCAGTTCCTTGACCTGGTCGTTCACGGTCAGGCCCATTTCCTCGAAAAAAATCTTTCTGACAAGTGAAAAGCCGTTACTGTGTAATCCATTTGAGGCAAGACCGATAATCTGATCCCCGTCCCTGATTTCGGAACCATCAATAAGAGTCTTCCGTTCGGCAATCCCGACCACAAAACCGGCCATATCATAGTCACCGGGAGAGTAAAGCCCGGGCATCTCCGCAGTTTCTCCACCAATAAGCGAGCAGTTGGATATATCGCAGCCTTTGGCTATTCCTTTCACTACCTCGACGGCCACATCAATATCAAGCTTGCCGACGGAAAAGTAATCAAGAAAAAACAAAGGCTTTGCACCGCAGACCACGATGTCGTTGACGCACATTGCAACAAGATCGATCCCTATAGTATCGTGTTTCCCGCACAAGCCCGCTATGTTGAGTTTTGTCCCAACGCCGTCTGTGGAGGCAACGAGCACAGGATCGGTATATTGATCGCCAATGGCGAAAAGACCGCCGAAACCGCCAATTTCCGTTAAAACACCACGTCTGAAGGTCTTTGATACCAGCGGCTTGATTCTGGAAATAAATTCATTCCCCTTGTCAATATCAACGCCGGCTTCGGAATATCGTAAAGTCTCAATTTTTTTCATGGCAGCCTGCGGCACCCATCCTTAATCTAGTACTCTTATGACAATTATTTTTTTGTGGTTGCTTGAATAGCAAGCAAGTATTTAGTGTCTTAACGAAATCTTCATGAATTACATTTGTCATTGCGAAGAGCGTAGCGACGAAGCAATCTCTTGGAAACAATGCATTAAACAATACTTTTTTAAATTTTCCCCTGTCAAATGTCAATCTATTTTCTCCTTGAACCACCATGATGCCACCTTTGCCTGACAACCATAACCACCTGCAATCACAACAAAACCATCTGAAGAACCATAATCTTCAGCTACTTCCCCGCGCAACATACAGCCCCGAATTTACGCCATTAATTCCATCATGATCTCGTTTTTTTCCCCTGAGACTTTCTTTTATTGCATGTTGACCTCTAAATGATTTTAAATTATATTAAAATGTTCTGAAAACAGCAAACGTTTACCTTTACTTGAATCGTAACTATTCGGCTTGATGCCGGGAAATAGCTAGAACCACCAAATTGTAAATATTCGGCAGCGCACCCCAAGGGCACTTCCTGCGCTGCCGAATATTTACCTTGAATCCTTTGGAGGGTATCCACATGATGACTCTCACCTTTGAATCATGTACCAAGTATCTTGAAGAAGAACACTATTGTCCATACTGCAACTCAAAGTTGTCCTGCTGTACCGCTCCACCGATCCACGTCGGTGACGGGCTGGGCTGGGGATCGGAAATTCTTTTCATCTGCCTGAACGATGAGTGTAAGCTCTTTGTCAACGGCTGGCAGCACACGGAGGAACAATACGGACATGTGGCATCTTTCAGATATATGATCACGCCCGGTTCTAAATCAGGGACCCCGATGACCGTATACAGTAAAGATGCGTTCACCGACAGTATTGTCGATCCGGAAAGTCTCAAGGCACAGGACAAACGAAGGGCCCGGGAAAAAGAGGCCCAGGCAAAACTCGATACATGCGTGAAAGAAAAGAACCTTGAGCCGGTCCTTTACATGCTTACAGACGAAAAGGCCCTGTCCAAAAACAGGTTACGTGCATGTGAACTGCTTGAACAAATTAATGACCTTGACTGTATCGACCCGATCCGGAATCATACATTCAAACACACTGAAATCGAGCAGAAATGTAATCTTATAATAAATAATATCCTGAATGGCCATCATAAAAAGGAATGCCCGTATTGCGCAGAGATCATCAAGGCCCAGGCCAAACTTTGTAAACACTGCGGAAAAGAGATATAATACGACCAGGCATCAGGGCATATATTTTGCGATCCAACGGTTACCCGGTAATCGGTTACGACTTTGCGCTTGCCAAGAAATGGACAATTTATTATAAAGGTGAGTTCAATTAACGGAGGAAATATATCCGATTTTACAAGATCTGTATTATACAGACGACAATCATTTTATGGTGAGCGTGGCTCAGACGGTTAGAGCACCGGGTTGTGGCCCCGGAGGTCGTGGGTTCAAGTCCCATCGCTCACCCCAGTAATAACAAAGGGTTACAGGATATCATCTGTAGCCCTTTTTTTAATTTTGCTACCCTATTGCTACCCAGTCGAAATGGTCAAATCGAAGTGGTTATTTGCTCTTGTCCGAAGCAGTTGGTCTTCCAGCACAGGGACGATACCCCCACTTTTCTTAACCACCTTTATTACTAATGGATCGGATAGTTATTTATTTAAGGATGTCCCCAAAATTTCCCTGTTCATTTTAATTGTCTCGGTTTGGGCCAACGGCGAGTGGACCTGGGACCGGGCAACTTGTACCCTTTGGTTGGCCTATAAATTCAGTCAAAAGCCCTGCATTTTTTGCAGCAATTAACTGTCTTTTATCGGATGTTACAAAAAGATCTGCCTGCCATTCCAATGCACAAGCAACGTGAAAAGCATCCATTGCACGTAAAACATTGTTTTCCAGCAACTTCACTGAATGGGAAATTACAGAAGGTGTTAGCTGAATCACAGTCGCATCATGGACATCTTCCAACAATTGCGTTTTTGCCTTGCGATAGTCTTTTTTCGATAAAAATCCTTCTCTCAAACGCCGGTTAAGCCCAGAGATTATTTCAGGCAGCAAAATGATGCAAAGAGCCAAATCTGAGGCACGTTGCAGAAATAAATCAATATCCTCGCTGCCTTCTTCTTGTACATACCTTTTGGCAAATACGGACGAATCAACCAGAAGTTTCATATTAACGCCTTGCGATCTTCCAAAATTGCCGATGAAAGATCACTTCCCTTAATTTTCAAGCGAATTCCCGGTTTTTTCCAAGAGGGTTCACGTTGGGATCTGTCTGAAAACGGGATTACTTCCGCAACGGGCTTCCCACGACGCAAAAGGATAATCGTCTCCCCATGTTCAACCTCGGCTATAAAGCCTGAAGCCTTTTTCCGAAAATCTGTAAATGATATCGTTTTCATAGGATTCCCCCTTTTCAATTTATGTGTACATTTAAATGTGCACATAAAAGGGCATTCTGTCAAGATTATTTTTAAAGGAATTAAGGGGACATTAAATAAGTAAATAACTACTAATGGATCGGATAGTTATTTAGGGAGCATTCCCAAAAAGTAGGTTAAATAACACTTGCTGCTTGCACTGAAAAAACCTGGTTTCTCAACGTATTCCATCTTCCAGACTTATAATAGGATCGCAGGGTAAGCATTGCCTCCGCTGTCTCGCGTAACCAATATATCGAGGCGCCTTTGAGACGTAAATTTATGACCCTGCGTATTGCACTCTCCACTGCTCCGCTGCCTATTGGCAATCCCTTTTTTGAAATAGAGGCATAACACATTCGGTTACGATTTCTCATGAAATAATCCCGTTCCGTCCTGATCTTCTTATTCCGGTTTCCACGACAAATTAGCTTTATAGCTTCGATAACATCTTGAACCTTACCGTTTAACAACATTTTTCTATATTTATTGAACCAACGCGTTCTTTGCGATGGTTTCAATTTCTTCTGTAATTGTGCAACCTTGTTTAAATGTTCTGCTGCATGATAAAAATCCAGAAGCTCGTAACATTGATTAGGCGAGTGGCCTAGTGAATCGAATAAATCACCAACACGATTCCATATCCAACGTGCTCCATCTGCTACAAACAATATTTTATATGCCTTCTTCACGTTTAGCTTTTCAATGTAGAATTTTAACATAGAAAAAACAGCATCTGGTCCTTTCATAGTTGCGTCCATAAATGGCGCAAAGGACCTTTCCACTTTACCTTGATCGTTTACTGCTTGTATGACCAAAAGTTTTGGTTCCCTCCATGCCCCAGAATATCTTTGACGTCCTTTTTTTGTATTTGGACCACGCTTTTTTTCTCGAATTCGAATACGTCCACCATC
>JAIWHJ010000016.1:0-12143 GCA_048629695.1 Promethearchaeota archaeon | reverse complement strand
GTAGTAGTAATAGCATTTGTACTAACAAACGTCTCTCCCACTGAGGATCCTGTCGCAAAGGTTGTACCAACAATGAAAGTCGCATTTGCAGCGACTGTCGCATCACCATTGTTTAGGGTTATATCGGCCCCAAGAACATTCCCTGCTGCTGTAATCCTCGTATAAATACCAGACGCTATCCCTGTCGCTGATGTTCCAGTACCATCTACAGCTGCTAACGCAAGATCCGCAGTCAAAAAAGTACTCCCTACCGATAAAGTTGACCCACTGTCTATCACGCTACCCTGCGTCAAGGCTGAAGAAGCAGATGTACCTGCAATATTAGCATCCAGGGTCACATTCGCGGCAGTATGCAGAACTGTTCCAGACCCGATAGTTGAAAGGGCTATAAGTGTACTTGCACTGCCAAGGGTCCCTGTTCCAGCCACAGCACCAACTGCGATAAGGTCGCCAGTAAGAGTTGTCCCTGAGTTAACAATGGATCCAGAACTCAACTGAGTACCACCACCCATAGCACTACTACCAGTCGTATAAACATCCCCTGATGTCGCCACATTAGCTGCAACGGCCAGGGTACTGCCACCGGCAATGGTTGAACCAGCTATAATTGTTGAACCGGAAGCAAGACTAGATTCAATTGTCGTAGCAATCACCCCGGTTGTTTCCAGCGAATTATCAGCAAGGGCCACGGCCATACCGCCGGACCTGTTATTCACAACGATTTCACTGGTACCATGCTGGGTAAGAACAATCTCACCCAAAGTCGACATGGACGTAGTACCACCCAATACTGCGCTGGTGTCTGTTTCCTGGGTTACTTCAATAGCCCGATTATCAATGGAGGTCAGGGTTAACTTTCCTTCCTGATCCACAGAGGCATAAACACCATGCTGATCCGTCTTCTGGTTGATGGATGCCACAAGGGCGCCATCGGCATCATTCTGCTGCACTGTCAACTCACCAATGGTTACACCATTAATGGCAAAAGTAGAATCCGTTGTGCCGGCAACTATATTGCCGGTGGTTTTTGAACTCACGTTTGCATCAGCCGTAATACCAAGGAGATCGCTTAACTTATTAATGGCATCAGCAACAGCGCCCAGGCTGTTTTCACTGCTGTTATCATAAGCCACTTCTACAGTATTAAGAGTATAGGTCTGATTTTGCAGATTACTATAAATGGACAACGCAGCGGTGCCGACATCTGCAAAAGTCAGGTTTGAAGTTGAAATATGGCCGATTTTTGTCGACTCGGCTGAACCGATGGATATACTAACCGTTTCTCCCGAGTAGGAGCCAACCTGGAATTTTTTGTTAATAAAATTTCCAGAGAGAAGCTTCTGGTTGTTAAAAGAAGTGGTCTTGGCAATCATATCAAGCTCTTCGAGGAGCTTATTCACATCCGCTTGAATTGCCTTCCTGGACTCAGTGGTCTGACCATCCTGGGCCGCCTGAATGGCCTTGGTTTTAATGGAGTTGACAATTTTGATGGACTCATCAAGAGCGCCATCCGCGGTCTGCACCATGGAAATACCATCATTGGCATTCCTGATTGCCTGGCCAAGGCCCAGGCCCTGGGAACGCAGTGAATCGGCAATGGCCATACCGGAAGCGTCATCTGCCGCCTTGTTGATGCGTAAACCGGACGACAACTTTTCCAGCGAAGCTGAAAGGCTGTTGTCGTTTCTGATCATGTTTTTATGGGCGCTTAACGCCGCAATATTTGTATTAATTCTTAATGACATGATTTATTCCTCCTTGAGAATAAAATACCGAAAATTCCTTTTTTCGATGTGATGTACTGTTGCGGCAAGGCCCATCCCGGCCGCCTTTATTCTTAAAATACGTTATCTTTTTATCCTTTTCATCATCACCCCCTTTTGTTTTTAGCTAATGCAGCAAACATATTTTGTGATCCATAAAACGTATCGGCTAACTCAACCATCCTCTTAAAAAAAATATGTTTTTTATGTAATTTTTTGATAAAAGGCCAATAGATTACAATGATAAAGAACTGCAAAGACTCAAGCAAACGGATAACACGTTAATTTTTTCTTAAGCAGGCCCACAAACCGTCCGATGTTTATTTACGTAAGGGATGCGGAAACTGTAATAAAATTCAGTCGGCACAAACCTTGATGTATCGGAAAAACAAAATTTCTGTCCATTGGTTAGAGATTGTCAGCACAATGTAAGGGCGATCACAAGGATCGCCCCTACGAAAAAACAATATAATTACAGCCTAAAAGCTCGCCCATAGGGCGTTATGTTCCTGAATACAAGCCACGAAATTCCATGCAATCAAATATCAATAAGGACAAAATTTCAGCTATGATGACACCCCCTGGTTTTTACGATGCCAATATGGCGCTTTTAAAAGACTACCACCCGCGTATCTGGCAGATAATAACGGACACAGCCCCGGAAGCAGTCGGCATTCTCTATCCGGCGCAAAACGGCAGTCTTAACCTTACCGTAACCAACAAGGAAGGAAAAGAGGTCTCCCTGCATAAAAAATCCGACCCTGAAAGTGAAGCAGACGATTTCCTGGCAAATGTTCCCACAAATCATACCGGGTTTGTCGCCATGTTAGGCATGGGGCTTGGATATGCACCACTGGGCATTTTAGAGAAAAGACCTTTGCTTCAACACCTTGCCGTTTTTGAACTTGAACCGGGAATCTTCTTACAGGCCCTGAAACACATTGATCTGTCCACACTTCTCAGCAACCGGAAGCTCATCCTGGGGATCGGCAATGAAATCAGTGTCAGCGAGGTCTTGTCTCCAGCCTTCCGCACACTGCAACTCGAGGGATCCAACGTCTTTCATCATCTTCCATCCTTTGACTTTAATCCCTCAGGATATCAGGCCCTGAAAGAACAGGTGTTTGCCCATCTCAATTCCCTTAATGTAGGAGGGACAACCACCAGGATATTAGGCAGGGAGTTTTTCAACAATCGGTTCAAACACATCACCACCATTCATCATCATCTTCTTCTCGAACAGTTGCGCAATGAATTTGCAGGCGTTCCCGCCATCCTTGTGGCAGGAGGCCCTTCACTTGACAAGAACATTCACCTCTTGAAACAGGCCCGGGATAAAGCGGTCATTCTGGCGGTTGATACGGTTCTTCCCGCACTTCTTGACAACGGGGTCTTTCCGCATTTTATTACCTCAATCGACCCGAACAATCTTACCTATGAAAAATTTGCCGATGTGATACCAGAGGTAAAAAACGCATCTCTCATCTGTTCATCATGGGTAAACCCTAAAACCCCACAAAATTTTCCTGCTCAACAGATTTTCTGGACATTTACCGTAAAACCCATGGAGGCATGGCTCAACTCTTTAATCGGAGGTAAAATATTCACTGGAGGAGCAAGCACCGTTGCCCATCTCAACCTCATTGCCACGGACATCCTCGGCTGCGATCCCATTATTTTCGTTGGCCAGGATCTGGCTTACCCCCCCCAAACCGCAAGCCATGCCAAAGGCACTGTGCTTCAAGGCAGCGCTCCCACGGATACCTTGCAGCCCGACAACACCGAAGGGCAACTTGTAAAGGGGATTGACGGAACGACTCTCCGGACAAATCGATCTTTTTTGAGCATGAAAAAATTCTTTGAATCAGCCATTGCTCAATCGAATAAAAAATACATCAATGCCACGGAAGGAGGCGCTCATATTGAAGGGACAACACCACTTTCTCTCCAGGAGACGCTGGATACGTACTGCATAAAAGAAACCGCCGCCGGAATACGAATTCAAAAACAGATAAAATCAGCCAAAGAAATTGATCCGCACAGATTACTTAACGAATTCGGCAACACCCTTAAAAAAACCAAAAAACTTCAAAAAAGCATTGCCGAAGCAGACAAACTTTGTAAATCTGTGCAACACGAGCTTAAAAAATCTGCAAAGAATGGGAGACATGTACAATCTTTCAACATGCTCCCTTCAAAAATTCAACAGAAAATCAAAAAGATAGACCTGCTCCACAAAAAATTGGATAACTCGGGAATATGGAGAGTCCTTGAAGAAATTACCATGGACGGACTCCAGAAAAGTGAACGGGATCGGCAAGCCATTGCTACCTTGGAAAATGACCCGGCAAAGTACTCCGAGTGGCTGAGACAAAACCTGATACGCCTTATCAACATCAATAAGGTGCGCAAAGAGACTCTCAATCTGCTTGCCGAAAATTTAAACAGGATTTTGTCTTTTCACCAGCAAGAAAATTCTTTTTTCAGTAAAATAAACAGAGGAGAAAACAAGGACCAAAACCGCCTCAAGCTTGCCCGCCTATATATGGAGGAGGGAAATTATTCACTGGCCCGGCCGATATTGGAAAAATTGCAAAAAACAATGCCGCAATGCGGTGAAATATTTTTTTCCATGGGCTGTATAGAGGCCCTGCATTCAGAGTTTGAAGAGTCGGCAGAGTGTTTCAGAAAAGCTGTAACAATTGATTCTGAGCTTTCGCAAGACGCAAAGAACTTTCACAAGAAACTTGGAGATGAGTTCCTGGCTTTTGCCGAATATTTCAAGACACAAGCGAATCGCCGGCCAAGCGTTACATACATGGTTAAAAAGGGGCTCAGATTTGCACCGAACCACAGTCATCTTCTATACGAACTGGAAAAAATCATCAAAAAGGATATAAAACTAAGTCAATCCAGCCTGGATATCGGCAATAATCAGGATGCGGCTCAAAGCATCAATTCCTGGTACGATTTTCTCGTAGAACAGAAAGATGTAACCTCGAACCTCAACCTCGAACTTGTCAGCAAAATTTATCTTAATCATGGAAGACTCCTTGTTAAAGAAAAGAGTTATCCTGAAGCCGTAGCAGATTTTCAAAAAGGACTTGAATTTTCTCCAGAAAACTATGACCTTAACCGTTCCCTCATTGATACTCTTTTTAATACTGGAGATTTCAATGGCGCCATTGAGGCACTTAATGGGGCCATAGCCATAGATAGTGAATTTGCCGGCTATTGGGAGATCATCGGCGACAGCCTGCAGGCCAATGGGCAAAATGAAGATGCCATATTGGCCTATGAACGCTGCTTCACGATACAACCTGAAAACAGTAATCTAGTCAAGAAGATCGGCGATTGCTATATGGCGGCCGGGCAACTGGAGGCAGCCAAGGAAGCATACCTCCAGCTTAAAACTAAACTGCAAAAATTCGAGGCCGCGACCGATAGCGTACAATATAGTTAACCCCAACCCAACGACGCAGACGCATCCCATGAATATCGTAAATAAAACCATTCTGGTCACCGGCGCCGACGGCTTCATCGGCTCATACCTGACCGAAATGCTGGTTGAAAAGGGGGCGCAGGTCAAGGCCCTTAGCCAATACAACTCCTTTAACGACTGGGGATGGCTTGAGGATGTCGATTGCCTCGACGATATCGAGGTCCTCACCGGCGACATTCGCGACCCTCACTATTGCAAACATATAACCAAGGGCGTTGATGTCATTTTTCATCTCGCCGCTCTTATTGCCATCCCCTATTCCTACGTGGCCCCTGACAGCTATGTCGACACCAACATCAAAGGCACTCTTAACATTTGCCGGGCGGCCCTTGAAAACGGCTGTGAACGAATCATCCATACCTCCACCTCCGAGGTCTATGGAACGGCGCAGTATGTTCCGATTGACGAAAAACATCCCTTACAGCCGCAGTCGCCATACAGCGCCACAAAAATAGCAGCCGATGCCATGGCCATGAGTTTTCACAACTCCTTTGATCTTGCCCTTGTCATTGCAAGGCCATTTAACACCTATGGTCCCCGCCAGTCGGCCAGGGCCATTATACCGACCATAATCATCCAGATCGCCGAAGGCGCCACCGAACTCAAGCTCGGCGATCTCACCCCCACCAGGGATCTCAACTATGTGACCGATACCTGTCGAGGCTTTATCGCCCTTGCAGAGTCTGATCAGTGCATCGGCGAGACCGTGAACATCGGCTCCAACTTTGAGGTCGCCATGGCGCAGGTTGTTGACGAAATCAAGGATATTATGGGCAGCAAGGCTGAGATCATCACCGAGCAGCAGCGGCTGCGTCCCTCGAAATCAGAGGTTTTCCGGCTTTGGTGTGACAATACCAAGATAAAGGAATTGGCAGGCTTTGCTTTGCAGTATAATCTGCGCCAGGGCCTTGAAAAGACCATTGACTGGTTCTCAAATTCGGAAAACCTCAAAAAATACAAGGCGCACATTTACAATGTATGATGAGGTGATCTCCTTTATTCGCTCCCTCTTTCCGGGCAAGAATTTTATCCACCTGCACGAACCCAGGTTCATGGGCAGGGAAAAGGAATACGTCAACGCGGCCATTGACTCGACCTTTGTCTCGTCGGTCGGCGAATTTGTCAATCGATTTGAGGAAATGATCTGTGAATACACCGGGGCCGGATATGCGGTGGCCACGGTCAACGGCACCTCCGCCCTTCATGCGGCCCTGATGGTTGCCGGGGTTGCGGACGGTGATGAGGTCATTACCCAGCCGCTGACCTTTGTGGCTACGGCCAACGCCATCGCCTACTGCCGGGCGCACCCCATATTTGTGGATGTTGATCGCGACACCATGGGGCTTGCACCGGAGGCCCTTAAAAAATTTTTAGACACCCGGACCGAACAGGCCGGAGGCATGAGCAGGAACAAAAATACCGGCCGCAGGATAGCGGCCTGCGTTCCCATGCACACGTTCGGACACCCCTGCCGCATCAATCAAATCGCCGAAATCTGCCGCAAGCGCAATATCACCCTTATCGAAGATGCCGCCGAATCCCTGGGCAGCACCCTGCATGGGAGGCAGACCGGCACCTTCGGCCGCTTCGGCATCTACAGCTTCAACGGCAACAAAACCATCTCCTGCGGCGGAGGCGGCGTGATAGTGACAGACGACCAAGCGCTGGCTGCGCATGCCAAGCACCTGACCACCACGGCCAAAAAACCGCATCCCTATCTTTACGAGCATGACGAGGTGGGGTTTAACTACCGTATGCCGAACCTCAATGCGGCCCTGGCCTGCGCCCAAATGGAACAACTGGAATTCTTTATTGCAAATAAACGACAATTGACCGCTGTTTACAAAAAATTTTTTGAAAAATCAGGCAATATTGGTTTTGTTAATGAACAGGAGAACGCCCGATCGAATTATTGGCTCAACACCGTTATTCTGCCGGACCGGAAGACACGGGATACGTTTCTGGAAGAAACGAACAATGCCAAGATAATGACCCGACCGGCCTGGAATCTGTTGCACTCTTTACCAATGTATGCAAACTGTCAAACAGACGGCCTGAAAAACGCCGAATGGCTGGCGGATCGAATCGTCAATATTCCAAGCAGCGTGCGTTGTTCAGAATTACAGGGAAGAGTATTTTAAATAATTATGTCATTTGCGTATGGGGATGCTGAAAAATGAACAGAGAAAAAAAAATAATCCTCATAGGCGGAGGCGGTCACTGTAAATCCTGCATTGATGTTATTGAGCAGGAGGGAAGCTTCATTATTGTCGGGATCACTGACCATGCGGACAAAATCGGTGAAAGCATATTGAGCTATTCCATACTCTCCGACGACAATGCAATCCCCAAACTGGCTGCGGAGCATCAATTTCTGATCACCATTGGCCACATCCGTTCAGCCGAGCCAAGGGTCAGGCTGTACAAGGCACTGCTTGCCGCCAAGGGTGACCTCGTCACAGTCATCTCCCCCCGCGCCTATGTTTCGCCTCATGCCGAAACAGGCAAAGGCACCATTGTCATGCATGGCGCCACGGTCAATGCCGGCGCTAAAGTCGGCAACAACTGCATCATCAACTCACACGCCCTGGTCGAACACGATGCGATGATCAGCGACCACTGTCACATTGCCACCGGCGCCATTATCAACGGAGGCGTTCAGGTCGGTGCACAGACCTTTGTCGGCAGCAGGGCCATGACCAGGGAGTACATAACCATAGGGGCCGGATCGTTTATTGCCGGGGGGATGAGCATCTACCAGGATCTCCAGGAACAGAGCAGGGTGAAACCCAAATGAGCAGCCGATTCGACAGCGTATTCATCATTGCCGAGGCAGGAGTCAACCACAATGGAGACCTCGGGCTTGCCAAAAAGCTTGTGGAGGCAGCGGCCGAGGCCGGCGCTGATGCGGTGAAATTCCAGACCTTTAAGGCAGAGGCGATTGTGACGGCCTCGGCGCCAAAGGCAAATTACCAAAAGGATACGACCTCTGCGGCGGAATCACAGTATGAAATGCTCAAAAGGCTGGAACTGAGCCATAATGATTTTTTTGCCTTAAAGGAGCATTGCGAAAAGAAAAATATCCTTTTCATGTCAACGCCCTTTGATCTTGAAAGCATCGACATTCTGGTTGCGATGGGACTTAATATTTTAAAAATTCCCTCCGGCGAAATAACCAACCTGCCTTATCTTCGGAAACTGGGGAACCTGGGAAAAAAACTTATCCTTTCCACAGGCATGTCAACGCTCGACGAGGTGAAAGAGGCGGTGGAAGTCCTGGTAAAGGCGGGCACTCCTAAAGATCAGCTAACTGTTCTGCACTGCAACACCGAGTACCCCACGCCTTTTGAGGATGTGAACCTGCGTGTCATGAAAACCCTGGGGCACAAATTTGACGTGCGGGTAGGCTTCTCTGATCATACGCCGGGCATCGAGGCGCCGGTGGCAGCCGTGGCCTTGGGGGCCAAGGCGATAGAGAAGCATTTTACCCTGGACAAGAAGATGGAAGGCCCTGACCATAAGGCCTCCCTGTCGCCAGGTGAACTCAAACATATGGTTCAATCTATCCGCCATATCGAATTGGCATTGGGCAAGGCAGAGAAAAAACCGACAAGCTCGGAGTTACATAACCGGAATATTGCTCGTAAGAGTATCGTTGCTGCCGGGCCCATCGTCAAAGGCGAGGCCTTTAGCGAATCCAATCTTACGGTAAAACGTCCCGGCACTGGAATTTCCCCCATGAAATGGGATACAATAATAGGGAAATCGTCCCCCCAAAACTTCAAACAAGACGAATTGATCATTCTGTAAAGCCAATGCGAAAAGTATGCGTTTTTACTGGAACACGCGCTGACTACGGCATCCTGAAGCCCCTGCTGAAGGAAATCGATCAGGATCCAGGGCTTGAGCTGCAAGTGCTGGCCGGCGGCATGCATCTTGCCCCTGAGTTTGGCAATACCTATCAAGAAATCATCGACGACGGCTTTACTATTAATGCCAAGGTCGAAATGCTTTTGAATTCCGACTCGCCCACAGGGATCTGCAAATCAACCGGTCTCGGCCTGATCAGCTTTGCCGAGGCCCTGGAACGCCTTAATCCTGACATCGTGGTCATTTTAGGAGACCGCTTCGAGGCCTTTGCCATGGCCACTGCAACCATGATAGGCAAGCGACCCATTGCACACCTCCACGGCGGGGAGCTTACCCTCGGGGCCATGGACGAGGCTTTCCGCCATGCAATTACCAAAATGAGCCATCTCCATTTCACCAGCACCGAAGAGTACAGGCAGCGAGTTATCCAGCTTGGCGAAAAACCGGGGCAGGTCTTTAATGTCGGAGCCCTTGGGCCTGAAAGCATAAAGAGCATCACCCTGCTGAAAAAAGAGGCGCTGGAACAGGCCATTGACTTTTCCTTTTCAAAGCAATTTGCCCTGGTGACCTATCACCCTGCCACCTTAGAGCAACAAGGGGCCGGGGAGCAGTTTTCAGAGCTGCTCCTAACCCTGGAGGCCTTCCCGGACTTGCGTCTGATCTTTACCAAAGCCAATGCCGACACTGACGGCAGAATCATAAATAAGATGATCGACCAGTATGTGGCACAGAATGCCCGGCGTGCCATTGCCTTTACCTCAATGGGGCAGCTGCGCTATCTCAGCGCCATGGGCTGCGCCTCGTTGGTTGTGGGCAACTCATCAAGCGGCATTCTCGAGGCCCCCAGCTTCGGGGTGCCTACCGTCAACATAGGCGACCGCCAGAAGGGCCGCATCCGGGCCACAAGTGTTATTGACTGCCAACCGAACGTAAAGTCAATATGCCAAGCTATTACAAAAGGGCTTTCGTCTGAATTCCAAAACTTGGCGAAAAAAACGGTCAACCCCTATGCAAAGAAGGAAACCGCACGGCGCATTACCAAAACAATCAAGGAATTTGACTTGGCAGAAATCATCCAAAAAGAATTTTACGACCTCCCCTTACTCTCATCAAGTGAGGCAACCTATGTATAAGGATTGGCAAAAAACTCTGATCCAGCCCACCACCTCCATCATTGAGGCCATGCGCCTCATTGACAAGATTGCCCTGCAGATTCTATTGGTGACAGACGAGGACAAAACCCTGCTGGGAACAGTCACGGATGGCGATATCCGCCGAGCCATTCTCAAGGGGGGGGCGATGGAAGACCCCATCGAAAATGTGATGAACACCAGGCCCACGGCCTTTACCGCAGATGAGAGTGTGGAAGACATGCTGGTGGCCATGCGGCTTTTGAAGATATCCAAGGTGCCGGTGGTGGACTATAAAAACCGGGTGGTGGCCCTGGAAATCCTGGAGGAACTGCTGCGCCCCGCCCATAAGGACAATCCCGTTGTCCTTATGGCCGGCGGCCTGGGTGTCCGCCTGGGTTCTCTTACCAAAAACAGCCCCAAACCCCTGCTCTACGTGGGCAATCAGCCGGTGCTACAGACCATTTTAGAGAGCTTTATCGCCTACGGCTTTCACAACTTCTACTTCTCGGTAAACTATAAGGCGGAGATGATCGAGGAATTTTTTGGTGACGGTTCAAAATGGGACGTGAGCATCAAGTATATCCATGAGGACAAACGGATGGGCACGGCCGGGGCTCTGAGCCTGCTGCCTGAGAGACCGGAGATGCCGTTTTTTGTCATGAACGGCGACATCCTGACCAAGGTCAACTTCCTCCAGCTCCTCGACTTTCACACCGAGCATCGGGCCGTTGCTACCATGTGCGCCTTTAAGTATGACCTGCAGATTCCCTATGGCGTCTTGCAGATTGACAAACATCGCCTCATTGAAATAGACGAGAAACCGGTGCAGAGCTTCTTTGTCAATGCCGGCATATATGTCCTGGAACCTAAGACCCTGGACCATATCCCGGTAGACGCCTTTTTTGATATGCCAAGCCTCTATGAAACACTTATTGATACCAGGCAGGAGGCCGCGGTTTTCCCTCTCAGGGAGTACTGGCTGGATATCGGACATATGGCTAATTTTAAGAGGGCTCAGGGTGACTTCAAGGACTTCTTCAGCCAAGAAGAGGAGTAGGTTACAGAAAACCAATGATAGACGGAAAAAAAGTTCTCGCCATCATACCTGCCCGAGGTGGCTCAAAGGGGCTGCCCCGAAAGAATCTCCTTGAGGTGGGAGGGAAACCTTTACTTGCCTGGACTATCATCGAGGGACTGAAATCCCGTTTGATTGACAGGCTCATACTCTCCTCCGAAAATCATGAGATCATAGAAACTGCCGGAAAATGGGGCTGCGAGGCGCCTTTTACCCGTTCTCAAGAGCTGGCAACAGATGAGGCTACAACAGCCGACGTGGCACTCCACGCCATAGAAAAGCTGGAAGAGATGTACGACTATGTCGTTCTCTTGCAACCCACCTCCCCCTTACGCTCTTATCAGGACATTGACATCTGCATAGAGGAGTGTCATAAGAGAGATGCCGTCTCCTGCGTTACCGTCTCAGCAACAGACAAGAGTCCATTCTGGATGTACTTTTTGAGCGCCGACAATCATATGCAGGCCGTTATTGAAACCACGAACCGACCCACACGCAGGCAGGAACTGCCCACCGCCTACGCCTTAAACGGCGCAGTCTATGTCGTTAAGAGGGAGTGGTTTCAAGAAACTGGAAAATTTATCACCAAGGACACCATTGCCCATGTCATGCCCAAAGAGCGGTCCCTTGATATTGACACTGAGCTTGACCTTAACATTTTTCGTTGCCTTGCCACGATCGCAGAAAACAAATAGCGAAAGGGCTCGGCAAAAAATAAAATGCTATTTTGTTATATTTGTCGGAAGTGGGACTTTAGTGCCTTAGTGGTAATTTTCTTGTTTTTTGTGGCAGAAAAACTC
>JAIWHJ010000015.1:0-12499 GCA_048629695.1 Promethearchaeota archaeon | reverse complement strand
TCAGGTCAGGTTCGATCAAGTAACCACTTTTAAAACCGCAGGCATAGCCAGGCTACGTTGAGGATTTTAAAAGTGGTTACTTGATCGAAGATGGCCTGAAGATGAGATGGGAGATGGGTAAGTTATTTATTTCCACATCCCTAACAAGGAGAAAAAATGATAAAGGGCTGCCTGGCGCTTGTGCTTCATGCTCACATTCCTTTTGTAAGGCATCCCGAGCATGACGCCTCTTTGGAAGAGAACTGGCTTTTTGAGGCAATAACAGAGAGTTACATCCCTCTGCTGCTGGTTATGGAAGACCTTGTCAAGGATGGGATTGATTTCCGTCTCACCATGTCCATCTCGCCCACACTCTCCTCCATGCTTATGGATCCTTTGCTGCAGTACCGTTATCTGAACAGGGTCGAAAAACTGATCGAACTGGCTGAAAAGGAAATCAGCCGGACAGGGTCCCAGCCGGAATTTAATTTGCCGGCTCTTATGTATCACAGCCGTCTTGAAAAGATCCGCAATGCCTTTATTATTGATTACAAAAGAGATCTGGTAAAAGGGTTTAAGCGCTTTCAGGATCTGGGGGTTATAGAGATCATGGCAAGTTGTGCCACACACGGCTACCTGCCGCTTCTCTCGGTCAATGAAGCTGCGGTCCGCGCCCAGGTCAGGATCGGGGTAGATCATTTCAAAGAGATTTTCGGCAGGAGGCCCAAGGGCTTCTGGCTGCCTGAATGCGGCTTCTCCAGTGGAATTGACAGGGCGCTGGCTGAACATGAAATTAGTCACACGATTGTGGAGACCCATGGCATTACACGGGCCGAACCAAGGCCGAGATACGGCGTTTTTGCCCCGATACAATGTCCATCCGGGGTGCTGGTTTTCGGACGCGATCCTGAATCGTCCCGCCAGGTCTGGAGTTCAAACGAGGGTTATCCGGGCGACCATGACTACCGGGAATTTTATCGTGATATTGGTTTTGATCTTGATTATGAATATGTTCGGCCATATCTTCCGGCAGGCGGCATTCGCATGGATACGGGTTTTAAGTATTACCGCATCACGGGCAATACGAATCAAAAAGAGATCTATTTGCCGGACCAGGCGGAAAAAAAGGCAAAACTTCACGCAGAGGACTTTCTTTTAAAAAAGGAAAAACAGGTTGAGTATCTTGCCTCGGTCATGGACCGGACGGCTGTGCTCACAGCCCCGTTTGATGCCGAACTGTTCGGCCACTGGTGGTATGAGGGCCCGCTCTGGCTGAACCACTTGATCAGAAAGGCATGTTCGGGAAACAGGTCGATCAGGATGATCACATTATCCGAATATGTTGAAGAATATTCCCATGCCCAGGTCTCAACGCCTGCCGCATCAAGCTGGGGGAAAAACGGTTTTCATTCCACGTGGCTGAACAAAAGCAACGACTGGATATACCCGCATCTGCACCATGGAGCGCAATCTATGGAAAGACTGATACGTAACCACCCTGATGCGGACGGGATCGAGATAAGGGCGCTTAACCAGGCTGCAAGGGAACTGCTTATGGCCCAGGCCAGCGACTGGGCCTTTATGATCGGCAACAATACCATGTCTGAATATGGAACAGGGAGAACAAAGACGCACCTGATGCGCCTGGAAAGGCTTAAAAACGAAATAGAGAATCGCAATATCGATGAAAAACGGCTCAAAATGATCGAGTGCCGGAACAACATCTTTCCCAAAATTGATTATCGGTCGTTTAAAGGAAACTAAGGAACTCTCAGCATGTTCATCACAATGATAACTCCGGAGTGTGCGCCGGCGGCCAAAGTCGGGGGACTTGGGGACGTGGTCCAGGGCCTTTCCCGAGAACTCGGGATACGTGGAAACTCTGTTGAGATTATCCTGCCGAAATACGACTGTATGCGGTACGACAGGATCTGGGACCTTCAAAAAACATTTTCCGATCTCTTGGTACCCTTTCAGGACGATAATATTCACTGCGATGTCTATTTCGGTTTTGTTGACGGCCTTAGGTGTTTCTTTATTGAACCACATTCTTCTCATAATTTTTTTCACCGGGGCATATACTACGGACATAATGACGATCCTGACCGATTTGCTTTTTTTTCTAAAGCAGCCCTTGAATTCCTGCTTAAGTCAAACAAACACCCGGACATTATCCACTGCCATGACTGGCAGACAGGACTTGTCCCGGTACTCCTTTGTGAAATTTACCGGCATATCGGCATGACCAGCCCCAGAGTCTGCTACACCTTGCACAATCTCAAACACCAGGGAGTAACCGGCGCACATACACTCTCAAATGTCGGTCTGGATCCGGGCCGCCTGGTTAATCCAGACCGGCTTCAAGATAACTTTAATTGCCATGCGGTCAACGTCATGAAGGGCGGGATAGTTTATTCAAATTTTATTACAACCGTATCTCCCCGGTATGCTGATGAAATAAAATTCGCAGACCAGGGATGCGGGCTTCAGCATACATTAAATGTGCATCACAATAAATTCAGGGGCGTTCTGAACGGGGTGGATTACAATGTCTGGAATCCGGAAATAGATCCGTATATTGCTTTTAAATATAATATTGACACCATTGAAGATAAATACAAAAATAAGGAAGCGCTACGCCACAGGCTGCTCTTAAGGCAGGACTATAAACCCATAATTACTGTTGTGAGCCGGCTTGATCATCAAAAGGGCGTGGGCCTGATCCTTCACTCGATTCATTACTCTCTTGAAAACGGCTGTCAGTTCGTGCTTTTGGGTTCAAGTCCGGATTCTGCAATCAACAACGACTTTATGGCCTTAAAACACCACTTAAACGACAATCCGGATTGCCATATCGAGATTTCGTATAATGAAGAACTGGCGCATCTGATCTATGCGGGCGCGGATATGCTTGTCATACCAAGCGCGTTTGAACCATGCGGCCTGACGCAGATGATTGCAATGAAATACGGAACCGTTCCGATAGTGCGGAATACCGGGGGACTTTTCAATACGGTCTTTGATGCGGATTACGCGCACAAGCCGTACCATGAACGAAACGGATACGTGTTTAACGAGTTTGATTCCAAGGGGCTGGATTCCGCGCTGCATCGGGCCATCGGTCTATGGTACGATTATCCGCACTATTTTCGTGAATTGATGATAAACGGAATGAATTACGATTATTCCTGGAATCACCCAGGGTCGGATTATTTGAATATATATAATTATATTAAGGCGTAAGGGAAATGGAAAAAATAATTGTCGTGCTGGCGACCAGGAACCAGGGCAAGGTGAGAGAATTTCAGGAATTGTTAAAAGACCATCCTATTGAAATGTTTGGGCTGGATAAATTCGGACCCATTCCGGAAGTTGAAGAAGATGGGAAGACTTTTGACGACAATGCTTACAAAAAGGCCCTTTTTACTGCCAAGGTGCTGGGACTGCCTGCTGTTTCCGATGATTCCGGCCTTGTAGTGGAGGCCCTGAATGGGGCTCCCGGAGTAAAATCCGCCAGATACGCGGGCAGCGGCGCCACGGATGAAGACAACATCAAAAAGCTGCTCAGTGAAATGAAAGGCGAGTCGAACCGGAAAGCAGCCTTTGAATGCGTTATTTCAATTGCCGTTCCATCTGGTCCGGCCCTGACCTACGAGGCCCGATGCCAAGGGGAAATAACAACCGAAATTAAGGGAAGCGGGGGGTTTGGATATGATCCGGTCTTTTTTTATCCGCCTATGGGAAAGACATTTGCCGAGATTTCAATTGAGGAGAAAAACAAGGTGAGCCACCGCGGCAAGGCCCTGGCTGAAATGGCCTCGGAATTCGACAAGATCATAATCTGGCTCAACTCAAGGCTCATGGAGGCCAGGCCGCCCAAGCCGGATCACAATGAATTCGAACATAACGACTGGTCGAAATGATTTCGAGCCAAAAAAATGCTTGACAACACATATCCTTTTACTGGTAATAAGGAATAGTAAATCTCTTCAGTTTTCTGTTGTATTTTTCCCATATTTTCAACCATGCTCTCCGAAATAGGCTGAAATTTCATTGAATAATCAGGCAAACGGGAGTATTTTCTTTGTTTACGCTTTTTGAATAATCAGAAACAAAGGAAAAATAAGGGATGGGAAGTTATTTAGTACCTTAGTGGTAATTTTCTTGTTTTTTATGGCAAGAAATCAAAAAAGTGAAATTTTTTTAAATAGTTACACGCAGCTGTTAAGGTACTTATCCAGGACCTTTAAAAATTTTAGTTTATCTGGGTTCAGCCCCATCCATAAACATCTAAGGAGAATCATCTATGTCCCGAAAAATGGTCACTATTGACGGCAATCAGGCATGCACGCACGTGGCATATGCAACCAGTGAAATCATTACTATTTACCCCATTACTCCCTCATCTCCCATGGCTGCTGAAGCGGATGCAAAGGCCAATGCGGGTCAGGAGAACATCTGGGGGTCGGTTCCGGTTGTTACCCAGCTTCAATCCGAGGGAGGCGTGGCCGGCTCGCTGCACGGTTCTCTGACCACGGGCGCTCTCTGTACAACATTTACAGCATCACAGGGACTTATGCTGATGCTCCCCAATATGTTCAAGATTGCCGGTGAATTAACGCCGACCGTATTCCATATCACGGCCCGGTCACTTGCGTATCAGGGCCTTTCGATCTTCGGCGACCACAGTGATGTTATGGCCGCCAGGCAAACCGGCTGGGGAATGCTATGCTCCAAAAATATTCAGGAATGCCAGGATTTTTCTCTGATCTCCGTGCAGGCCACCTTGAAATCACGTATACCATTTATGCACTTTTTTGAAGGATTCAGGCTTTCTCACGAGATCCAGAAAATTGAACAGCTCACAATGGATGACATGCGGGAAATAATCGATGAAGATCTTATCATCGAGCACCGTAAACGCGGACTCACTCCGGACCGTCCAATGATGCGCGGGACTGCTCAAAATCCCGACGTATACTTCACAGGACGTGAAACAATAAATTCCTTCTACACGCCGGTTCCAGGCATAGTCCAGGAAACCATGGATAAATTCGCCAAACTGACCGGCCGTCAGTATAAATTATTTGATTACGTCGGCGCGGAAGATGCCGAAGACGTTGTTGTGATGATGGGCTCGGGCAGCGAGGTTGTTGAATCCACAGTGGAACACCTGGTGGCAAACGGCAAAAAAGTGGGAGTTGTGATCGTACGTCTGTACAGGCCCTTTGATTCCGTGGCCATGGTCAATGCCCTGCCCGCAACCGTGAAACGTATTACCACGCTGGACAGGACCAAAGAGCCGGGCAGTCCGGGCGAGCCGCTTTATCTTGATGTCAGAACCGCTGTAGGCGAGGCGGTTGAACGTGTTTCAATGAGGGCACATCCAGTGGTGCTGGGAGGACGTTATGGTCTTGGATCCGCTGAATTCACTCCGGCCATGGCAAAGGCTGTTTTTGACAACATGGCTTCATGGGCTCCCAAAAACCATTTCTGTGTCGGTCCGCACGACGACGTTGCCTTTACAAGCCTGGATTACGACAAGGATTTTAACATTGAAGGCGACGTGTACAGGGCCATGTTCTTCGGCCTCGGCTCAGACGGCACCGTGGGCGCGAACAAGAATACAATCAAAATTATCGGTACGGAAACAGACAACAACGCGCAAGGGTATTTTGTCTATGATTCCAAGAAATCCGGTTCAATTACAACAAGTCATTTAAGATTCGGCAAAAGCGAGATCCATGCGCCATATCTTATTAACAAGGCAAATTTTATTGCCTGCCATAATTTTACGTTTCTTGACAAGTACGACATGCTTTCCAGCCTTGAGCAGGGCGGAATATTCCTTCTTACAACGACTTTTGATAAAAAAGAGGTCTGGAAACACCTTCCAGGCCCTGTTCAGAAGCAGTTGATTGACAAGAATGTAAATTTTTACATAATCGACGCTCTCAGCCTGGCCCAGGCAATCGGACTCGGCGCCAGGATCAACATGATCATGCAGACCGCCTTTTTCCTGATCTCGGGCATCCTTACCAAGGCTGAAGCCATCAAGGCCATCAAAGATGCGATCCAGAAGACCTACGGCAAAAAAGGCGAAAAAGTCGTTAAGATGAACTATGATGCGGTTGATGCGGCAGTTAACAACATCGTAAAGGTCACCATGCCCAACAAGGTTTCAGGGCATGAGATTCCCGCGCCCGTGACTGCAAATGCCCCTGCTTTTGTAAAGGAAGTAACGGCAATGATGATAGAGGGCAGGGGAGACGAAATCAAGGTCTCCCAGATGCCGGCTGACGGCACCTGGCCGACCGCAACCACCCAGTACGAAAAACGGAATATCGGTGTAAATGTTCCGGAATGGGATCCTGATACGTGTATTCAGTGCGGGCGGTGTTCAATAGTATGCTCCCATGCGACCATTCGTTTAAAGATCGTCAAAAAAGATGATCTCAAGGGCGCGCCTAAAAATTTCAAGGCTGCTCCTGCCAAAGGCAAAGAATATAAAGGCAGAATGGCTGTCATCCAGGTCGCCACCGAGGATTGCGTGGGTTGCGGAATCTGTGTCATGGCCTGTCCCGCATTTCAGAAGGATAAAGATGGTAAAAAAACCGATAAAAAGGCCATCAACATGGTCACAAACACCGAAGCGCTCCGGAAACGTGAGTCAGCCAATTACAAATTTTTCCTCGATCTTCCCGAAATGCCGTTCACGGAACTCAATCCCGCTACAATTAAGGGCAGCCAGTTGATGCGGCCCCTGTTCGAGTACTCCGGGGCCTGCGGCGCATGCGGTGAAACACCATATGTCAAGCTTGTCACGCAGCTCTTTGGAGATAGACTCATGATAGGAAATGCCACAGGCTGCTCATCAATCTACGGCGGTAACCTGCCGACCACGCCTTATGCAAAACGGGACGACGGGCGGGGTCCGATCTGGTCTAACTCGTTGTTCGAAGACACTGCCGAATTCGGACTTGGCATGCGCCAGACCGCGAATAAGCTTGGCGCCCAGGCGGCCGAACTCATGGAAAAACTGGTCAAGGCCAAAATTCTTACCAAGGCCGAAGTCAACAAAATCCTAAAGGCCTCGCAAAAGACACAGATCGAGATCGAGGCACAGAGAGAAAGGGTGGGAGCAATCAAGGCTAAACTTGCCGCTTCCGGCGATATTTCGGCCAAGCGGCTTCTTTATGTGGCTGATTACCTGGTTAAGAAATCCGTGTGGGCCTTTGGTGGTGACGGATGGGCCTATGACATCGGATACGGCGGACTTGACCACGTCCTGGCATCCGGTGAGAACATAAATGTCCTGGTTCTGGATACCGAGGTCTACTCAAACACAGGCGGTCAGATGTCCAAATCAACACCCAGGGCCGCCACTGCCCAGTTTGCGGCAGGTGGAAAGAGAATGCCCAAAAAAGACATGGGCATGATCTTTTCTACGTACGGCAACGTATATGTTGCCAAGGTCTCAATGGGCGCGGATCCTCTCCAGGTGGTCAAGGCATTTAACGAGGCAGAGGCATATGACGGGCCTTCCCTTATTATTGCATACTGTCACTGCATAAATCACGGCTTTGACCTGTCGCAGGGACTGGAGCAGCAGAAAAAGGCTGTAAAATGCGGTCACTGGCCTCTTTATCGTTACAATCCGGTTCTTGAAAATGAGGGCAAAAATCCACTTACAATCGACAGCAAGGCCCCTTCCATCCCGTTTGCGGAATACGCCTTGGGTGAAAATCGGTATCGGATGCTCAAGCTCACAAACCCGGCCATGGTCGATGAATTGATGGGAAAGGTACAGGAAGACGTGGATAAAGCCTGGAAGTTCCTCCAGGGACGCGCAAAGGCCCTGGAACCTGAAAAATAATATCCAATAATTGCAACAAAACAAAAAAGGGCGGCAGGATTTTTCCTGCCGCCCTTTTTTGTTCCAAACCGTTCAAAAGGGAGTTTTCAGTTAAGGGATGTGGTAGGCTACGCCTTTCCGATGATCACCCGCAGAACTTCCTGAAGTGTGTGACGGTCTTTCTCTGATAAGCGGCCCAGCTTTTTCAGAACAAGATTTTTTTCTATCGTTGTGAGGATGGGCTTGATAAGCGAGGGTTTGAGCAGGCCAGCTTCCTGCCAGCCTTCCACCGTGGCCTCTCCTGTTTTGCCGAGGTGGCGCATCTGGCTGGTTACAGCCATGAGAATAATGTCAGGTCTGTCGTTGTTGTACGCGTCGGAACTAACAACAACCGCCGGTCGTTTCTTGCTGGTTGTCTGGTCCGTGAAGGGAAACAGGACAAGGATGATGTCACCGAAATTATAGGTTGTCGTATTCGGCATCGTCCTGATTGTCCCATACTTTTTGGAAAGATTTTTCGGAAAGCTTGGCAGCCGCCGCTCTTAAAAGGATGTCATCGTCACGGTACCGTAAAAATTCGACAAAATCTTCGACAACAGCAATTTTTTTCGGTGGCAGGCTTTGAATTTTGTCAAACAATTCTTGTGCTTGCATTTTCTCTCCCCTTACTGTTTCGTCCCTATTTTGGTCTTCAAACCGTTCATCAATCCTAATCAGCTTAACCCTGAATCTCTGACCCCCCGACCCTTTGAACCCTCTGAAAACCTGAACCTGTAGTTAGAAAATCACTTTACAGAACCTCTTCTTGCCCACTTTAAGAATTACCTCGCCTGACGCAGTTACTTCAGACTCTCCATCCGTGATTTTCAGGCCATCGACCTCCACAGCCTTTTGTTTGATCATTCGCCGTGCCTCGGATGTCCCTTTAACAAGCCCTGCGTCAACTAACAGACGCGGGAGCCAGACTTTTTCATCCTTACTCCTTATTTTTTTTTCAGGCATGTCTTCGGGCAGGTCATGATGCTTGAAAACCCGTTCAAAATGGGCCTCAGCCTTTTCCGCAGCATTTATGTCATGAAATCTTGCGGTCAACTCACGGGCCAGCATCTGTTTGACTTTTTTGGGATGGATCCGGCCTTTCTTCATGTCCTGTAACATGGATTCTATTTCAGATGCGGAAAGATCACTTAAGAGTTCAAAATAGCGAAACATGAGAGTATCGGGAATGGACATTGCCTTTCCGTAAATATCGTTGGGCTCTTCAATAATGCCGATATAGTTGCCCAGGGATTTACTCATCTTGTTTACGCCGTCAAGCCCTTCCAAAAGAGGCATTGTGATCACCACCTGCGGTTCCTGCCCCCAGGCCCTTTGCAGATCCCTTCCCATGAGGAGATTGAAAAGCTGGTCAGTTCCGCCGATCTCCACATCGGCCTCCATGGCAACCGAATCATAGCCCTGTATAAGAGGGTATAAAAATTCGTGAATACTGATGGCTTGTTGATTTAGGAATCGCTTTTTGAAATCGTCTCGTTCAAGCATCCTTGCAACGGTTAACCGGGATGCCATCCTGATGAACTCGGTTGATGAGAGTTTGTTCAGCCAGGCGGAGTTGAACATGACGGTTGTTTTTTCCTGATCCAGGATTTTGAAGATCTGCGCCTTATACGTTTCAGCGTTTTTTCGAACCTCCTCTTTTGTCAAAGGTTTCCTGGTCTCGGATTTTCCTGTTGGATCACCTATCATTCCGGTAAAATCACCGATCAGAAAAAGGACCTGATGGCCCAGATCCTGAAAATGTCTCAGCTTCTGGATTAAAACCGTATGGCCTACATGAAGATCCGGCGCAGTTGGATCAAAACCCGCCTTTATCTTTAATGGTGTTCCGGTTTCCTTGGACCTTGTGAGTTTTTTTACCAGGTCTTGCCGAGAAATGACGTTAACTGCTCCACGCTCTATCAGTTCAACCTGCTCATCTATTATGCCGTTCATTTGTAACCGTTCAGAGAGGGTACTCAATTTAGCAGACTCCTCTGCATGTAATCGTTCACAAGCGCTCCATATGTGCATGAGCAGGCCGGCCGAACTATAAGTAAACATCTAAATGAGTCGGACTGATCGCGTGCAGGTAAGCGAGCCTGCGAGACTCCGGATGGGGCGCCTGTGAACGATTACGTTCATTCTATTTGGCATATTCTACAGCCCTTGTTTCCCGAATTACGGTAACGCGGATCTGTCCGGGGTATGTCAAATCAGTTTCAATTTTCTTTACAATATCTTTGCTTAAAAGTATTGCATCGGTATCTGAAATATCCTTGCTGTTTACAACAATTCGGAGTTCACGACCAGCCTGAATGGCATAGGATTTTTCAACGCCTTTCTGTGAATTGGCAATTTTTTCAAGATCTTCGAGACGCTTCACATATGTCTCAAGCATCTCTTTCCTTGCCCCGGGCCTGGCGCCGGAAAGCGCATCAGCAGAGTGGACCAACACATCCAGGATGCCTTCCGGTTCCACCTCCTCATGGTGCGCTGCAATGGCATGAACCACCTCGGGCGACTCCCCGTATTTTTTTGCCAGATCTCGGCCAATGCTCGCGTGGGACCCTTCGACCTCGTGGTCGACTGCTTTGCCTATGTCATGAAGCAGACCGGCTCGTTTGGCCTGTTTAACATTAATGCCCAGTTCCGCAGCCATCATTCCGCACAGAAAAGCCACCTCAAGGGAATGCTGAAGGACGTTCTGGCCGTAGCTGGTCCTGTATTTCAGTATGCCGAGAAGACGAATAAGCTCCATGTTAACACCATGTGCTCCAACATCAAAGGTCGCCTGTTCACCCACCTCCCGAATGGTCACCTCAAATTCTTTGCCGACCTTTTTAACTACCTCTTCAATCCTTGCAGGATGAATCCGACCGTCCATGATCAAACGTTCCAGGGAAAGGCGCGCCACTTCCCGCCGGACCGGATTGAATCCGGAGAGTATCACGGCTTCGGGCGTGTCATCAATTATTATATCGATTCCGGTAGCCGCCTCAATTGCACGAATATTTCTGCCCTCTCTGCCGATTATCCGGCCCTTCATTTCATCATTAGGTAACGTTACCACAGATACTGTTTTTTCTGCGACATAGTCTCCGGCATAACGCGAAATAGCCAGAGCGAGGATATTCTTGCCCTTTCGATCCGCCTGGATCCTCATTTCATTTTCTATCTTGGCAATCGCTTTGGCAGCCTCCATGCGCGCTTCGCTCTTAATGCTTTCAATAAGCTGTTGTTTTGCATCTTCGGCAGACATGCCCGCCTGCTTTTCAAGTTGGAAACGTTGCGCTTCAATGAGTGAATCCAGATCGTCCTTACGGTTTAAGAGCTTTTTTTCTTCATCAATAAAGCCCTGCTCTTTTTTCAGAAACTCCATTTCCCGATTGTCAAGATAATCTATCTTCTGTCTAAGCTGATCCTGTTTCGTGTTAAGCCGTTTTTCTTCTTCTGTAATCTCTGATTTTCGTTCCTTAATTTCTTTTTCCGCTTCAAGTTTCAGATGATACGCCTCATCCTTGATCTGAAGCGAGGATTCTTTTTTGATTTGCTCGGACTCGGCCAGGGCATTTTTAATAATTTTTTTCCCCTGCTGTTCAACATCTTCCATGCGGGATTCAACAAATTTTTTCCGCAAGAAATATCCGACACCGCCGCCGGAGCCGATCCCTGCCAGCAAAATCATGAGCCACATTATTTGATTCACGGAGACTAACCTCCTCTATTTATATTAAAGCCGGATCAGGTGAAAATACCGCCTGGAATCACAGCCGGACTATAATTCCAAATCCCGCTTGAGAATCGATATTACACAAAATCAACGCTATTGAAAATATCAGGAAAAATATAGATGGGATTGAGCGACCGGACCGGTCACTCAAAGTGATTTACAATAGAAACTGCATAAGGGATTTTGCCTGCCGTGGAAGCATTTATTCATCCTAAGTCTAATTCATAATACAAAACTATTAAACTTCGGACGTTATCTCATCAGACAAAGTTGAGGAACAGGTCGTGAATAAATTGAATTAAATTCTATCTCATCTTCAGGTCGTCTTCGACCGGCTTTTAATCACAATTTCATTAGGCATAGTCTTGCTGCGCCTGAGGTTTCGGAGTCTTGGCTTACCTGTTTAATCAAGCCGACCAGGTAATGGCAGATTCCGAGTCCAACCTGAAGCTGAGCGTATTTTTGCTTAATTTATTTTCTCTCTGTTCCTTAGCTTGAAGCTTTTATAAAAAATACTCATGGCACAGTACCGTCCTTTACAATATATCAAGCCATGAATAAAATTTACTTCCGTTTTCTTATGCCGCAAGCAAAGAGGGCCTGCTCACGATTTGCCGGTTGGAGTTTTTTCCGACATTTTTAAAACAAAGTAATATGCATTCGTTTTTTGCCGAAAATTAACATCTTTTTCAGGCGTTACCTTGTTTATCACCAAATTTTATGCGTATCCCAAAATACAGTCAATTATTGACCACTAATCTGCCCATGATATTTTCACTCCAATAAGGAACGGTCTTTCTTAAAAAAATACTGCCTGCGAACTCCTCAAAGGAGAATCATTTTTTCCTCCCTGACCCAGACAAGCTGGATAAGTACCTTAATACCATATTATAAAT
>JAIWHJ010000014.1:0-12543 GCA_048629695.1 Promethearchaeota archaeon | reverse complement strand
AATGCAGGGTTCGCCCAAAAATAAATTTACATTTTCAGGTGTTGAAGCGCCCGCATGGCAAGGCGCGAGGAGGGCGAATAGCAGGGCTATTTAACCGACGAGCAACGCAGCCATGCGGGATGGATCGGCGCATGAAAATGTGAAGTTATTTTTGGGCGAACCCTTACTTCTATTTCAGGAAAATCAGGCTCAGACCCGGCCAGTAGGTGATGATGAGCACGGCAGCGAATAGAACAAGCATGAATGGAAGGGCTGCCCGATAAAGTTCGTCAATCGGCTTTTCAAAACGGTAGCCGGCAATGAACAGGTTCATGCCTACCGGCGGGGTGACATAGCCGATCTGCATGTTGGCGAGAAAGATGATGCCCAGATGTACCGGATGAATACCGTAACTGACGGCGACAGGGAGAATAAGAGGTATCATGATGACCAGGGCGGAAAAGATATCTAAGATCGCGCCCAGGATTAAAAGCAATATGTTCAAAAGGATCAAAAAAGCAATTTTGCTTGTCACATGGGCCTGGATTAATTCAAACAGCTTCATCGGTATCTGGGCGTCGATAAGATAGTTTGTTGAGGCGAGAGATGCGGCCAGGATGATAAGGATTCCGCCGACCATGACCATGGACTCGCGTATGATTCCGGCAAGCTGTGTAATTTTGATCTCTCTGTAGATCAGGACCTCCACAACAAGGACGTACATGGCGGTTGCAGCCGCTGCCTCAGACACTGCAAAATATCCACTGTAGATCCCGCCTAACACGAAAAAGGGCAAGGGAATCTCCCAGATTGATTCTTTAAACGCCGCACCGGCTTCTTTTATGGAAAATCCGGTCAAAGGGACCGGCCTTTTTCTATTTGCCCACAGGCTCCAGAACGACAGCATGACAACCATCAGAAGTCCTGGGAGAATGCCTGCGATAAACAGGTCGCTGATTGTGAAATCAATTCCGATATCCATCTGCTGCGCAATAATGCCGTAAAGAATAAGTGGAAGAGATGGGGGCAGCAGGAGTCCGAGACTGCCGGACACGGTCACAAGGCCGAGACTGAATTTTTCCGGATAGTCGGCCTGAAGCAGGGCCGGATACAAAAGCGCCCCTAGAGCCACGATCGTTACCCCTGATGCGCCGGTAAAGGCGGTAAAAAAGGCGCAGGTAACAAACGCAACAATCGCCAGACCGCCCGGCGCCCAGCCTAGAAAGGCGTGTGTCAGCCGCACCAGCCGTTTCGAGGTATTGCTTTCTCCCAGAAGGTAACCGGCAAATGTGAACAAAGGAAGCGCGAGTAAAACCGGAGTGTCTGCAATCCGGTAAATTTCAATGGCGATCACGGCGAGATCGACTTCCATTGCATGGAAACCGAGCATTGCGGCGCCGATAATGACTGCAAAGAGAGGGGCGCCCAGGAGGGCGAGAAGAATCAGTATGAGCGCTAGAATATATGAAATCACAATGGGGGCTTGAAAACCGTTTTAAAACTGGTAAAGGAGAGTATGAAATGACGAAGCGCCATTACGGCAAAGGTAGCGGGAATGACAGCCTCGCAGACCCAGACCGGGATCGCGGCAAACGCGTTGCCGCCGTATTCGGCTTCCATACGGACGAATTCAATGCTGTAATATGTAACAACCGCGCAGATCGAGGCAGTGACAAGCTGGGTAACGGATTTTGAAATGTGTTTTGCCCGTTCCGGAAGATAACGGGTGACCACGTCAATGCTGATGTGTTTGTCCTGTCGGCTGGCCGTCATGGCACCCACAAGGCCTATCCAGAGCACCAGGATACGGATAAGGACATCACCCCATATAATCCCCGAATCAAAGAAATTTCTAAGGAAGATCTGCGTAACGGCCATGCCGATCATGAGAAGCAAAAGTCCGATCAGGATTATGTCTTCCACACAGTAAAGCACGGCGACCGTACTACCCATTATTGATCCGTCATGTTTCCTATTCGTCAGCATCCGCTTGTTTCGCCCGGTATTCAAAAATACGTTTTTCAATGATATCCACAATCCCCTGGGAAAGTCTGCCTGCCTTTATCAGGCGCGTCGGCACCTTTGAGGCTGCAAGATACCATTCTTGAAGCGCATCCGGGGGAGGCTTGAGGAACCGGATGCCCTGTTTGCGAAGCGCGTTAAGCGCCTCTAAATTGTCCTTTCGGTTTTGCCGGTCAATCTCGGTAAACACCCGGCCCGTTATCTCCCGGACCGTACTCTGGTCCGTGGGCGAGATTTTTGAAAAAGTCCGTTTGTCCACTACCAGTATTCCGAAAACATACAGGAACGGCAGTTCCATCAGGTAGTCGACCTGGGTGTGCCATTGGAGAGCCACGGCGCCGATCGGCGACGTTGTCACCGTATCGATCATGCCTGTCTGGAGTCCGGTTCGGACATCAGCAATGGATAACGGTATAGGTGTCAGGCCGAATGCCTTTGCCGCCTCCAGGATTGTTGCGTCGTTATCAGGGACCCATACCTTTTTCTCGCGCATTTCCTGAACCGACCGGATCGGATCATTGGACATCACATAGCCCAGGCCTCCTCCTGCCATGCCCAGGGTCACGAACCCGGCCTTTTCCAGCCCTTTTACAACAATGGGGTCAACATAGAGGCGTACATAGTCAATCTCTTCCAGTGATCTGTATTTCATGGGAAGGTTATATATCTGGATGTCCGGGAAAAATTGGGACAGGCTGCCGATGACAATCGCACCGCCGTGCAACTGGCGGATCCGGATTTTACGTATTACGGCCTTGTCGTTTCCCATAACCCCGCCTGGATAATATTTCAGGCGCACTCGGCCGTTGGTTTTCTGTTCCACCTCTTTTGCGCCTGTCCGCATCTTTTTCATCCACGCTGAGCCGTCCGGAGAAAGCGTTGCGATCTTGAGAGTCACAGCGCCGGCCTGGCCGGTTATAAAGACAAAAAACAGAATTGTCATAATTCGTATGAATACAGAAATCCTCATTAAAACCTCCTGCTGAATCGTAACCGTTCACCAAAGGTACGAGCTTACGCCCCCCCGGCATGTAAACGTTTACCAGTGCCCCAGGTTTATGTGCGCCCGAAGGAAGTGCCCTTGGGGTACGTGATCAGGGCGAGTGACTATAAGCCACCCCCCTATATGTCACTTGCCCTGATCACGTACAGGTGGGGTGCTGGTGAACGCTTACAAAAGAGAATATTGCTCATGAACAACAGTAACGCCACCCATAAAAAAACCGTTGGCGCCGTGATGGTAGTCGGAGGCGGGATCTCTGGAATCCAGGCAGCCATGGACCTTGCCGATACAGGTTATTATGTATACCTGGTCGAGAAATCAACGGCCATCGGCGGTATTATGGCCGGTCTGGACAAGACATTCCCCACCAACGACTGCGCCATCTGAATCCTGGCGCCCAAGCTGGTGGAGGCCGGTCGGTCTCCCAACATAAAAATCATCACCAGGGCTGAAATCAAGGAAATCTCGGGCCGGGCCGGAGATTTTCAAGTCAAGGTGCTGCAACAGCCGCGTTACGTGGATGAATCAAAATGCACGGGATGCGGGGTCTGTGCCCAGTACTGTCCCGTCACCATCCCGGATCTGCACAATCAGGATCTGACCACAAAAAAAGCCATTGACATTCTCTATACCCAGGCCATCCCCTCGGCTTATTCGGTACATCCGGATTACTGTCTGTTTCTGAACAAAAAAGAATGTAAACAGTGCACCCGGGCCTGTCAGGCCGGAGCGATAAATTTCGACCAAAAGCCGGAAGTCTCCCAGTACAATGTCGGCGCTGTTATTCTTGCCACCGGTTTCAAGGATGTGGACCCGGCCAAACTCGCCTCTTACAATTATCAAAAGTCCGCCAATATCGTGACCGGCCTGGAATTTGAACGTATCTCAAGCGCTTCCGGACCTTACGGGGGCAAGATATCAAGACCGTCGGATCTGCGGAAGCCCCAAAAAATCGCCTTTGTCCAATGCGCCGGTTCCAGGACCAGGGAGCCGGGCAGGCAATACTGCTCGTCGGTCTGCTGCAAGTATGCGGTTAAAGATGCGATCGTTGCTTTAGAGCATGAGCCGGATCTGGATATTACCATCTTTTATATGGATATGCGGATGCATGGCAAGGGGCTGGAGGCCTTTTATGAACGCGCCAGGGAAAACGGGGTCAGGTTTATGCGCTCCAGGGTTGCCGGGATTAAACGCGATCCGGCCACTGAAGACCTGGACATCAAATACATTACTGAACAGGGTGAATTGCATGAGGAGTCCTTTAACTTAGTCGTTCTTCCCATGGGGATCGAGCCCTCGGCCGGAAATTTTTCTCTTGCACGGGCCGCCGGCATTGACCTTAATGATTTCGGCTTCTGCCGGGCTGATCTGTTTGCTCCTCTTGGCACGAGCAGGGAAGGGATATTTGTTGCAGGCGGTTTTCTGGGGCCGATGCCTCTTCCCGACAGTGTCATGCAGGCCTGCGGCGCCGCAGCCTCTGCTGCTGAACTTCTGGCTCCGGCCCGTGGCACCCTGATCTTGGAGAAACAGTTTCCCGACGAACGTTCTGTGGACCAGGAGGCCCTGCGGATCGGGGTATTTGTCTGTAACTGCGGCAAAAACATCGCCGGCGTGGTGGACGTGGCAGACGTGACCAGATATGCCGCCGACCTTACTGATGTTGTGGTCAACGTGGACAATCTCTATTCATGTTCACAGGACACCCAGACCCTGATCAAGGAAACCGTGATCCGGGAAAAACTCAACCGGGTTGTGGTGGCAGCCTGTACGCCGAGGACACACGAACCCCTGTTTCAGGAGACAATCAGGGAGGCCGGGCTGAATAGATGCCTTTTGGAAATGGTCAATATCCGGGACCAGTGTTCCTGGGTTCATGCCCGTGAAAAAAAAGAAGCCACCCGCAAGGCAAAGGACCTTGTCCGCATGGCCGTTGCCAAGGCCGGATGCATTCAGCCGCTCAGTGAACCGTTAATCGATGTTAATCCAAAAGGGCTGATTATCGGCGGAGGCCTGGCCGGAATGACCGCCGCTCTATGTCTGGCTGAACAGGGCTTTCCGTGTGTTCTCCTGGAAAAATCCGGTGAACTTGGCGGTAATCTCCGGAACATTCATTTTACCCTTGAGGGCGAAGATCCGCAAAAGCATCTGAAAGAATTGATCGATCAGCTCAAGTCCCACAGACTGATCACTATTCATACTCATGCCGAAGTGGAAAGTATAAGCGGCTTTGTGGGTAATTTTCGGTCCGTGATCGCAAAAGGCCCGGAACAGGAAAAAATAAAAGAGGAACTGGAACACGGGATCATAATTCTCGCCACGGGCGCGGTTGCCTTTAGACCGGACGAGTACCTGTTTGGAAAAAATAATAATGTGGTGCTGCAACACGAACTCGAAGAAAAACTGGCGACCGGCGCTTTTCAGCCGACCGACAATGATACCGTTGTTCTGATCCAGTGCGTCGGGTCCCGCGATGCGGCCCATCCCTACTGCAGCAGTATCTGTTGCAGCATGGCTGTCAAAAATGGACTTAAAATCAAGGAAATCAATCCCCGCACCCAGGTGTACATCCTCTATCGGGATATGCGGACCTATGGCTTTCATGAAATTTACTACACCAGGGCCAGAGAGCAGGGGGTTGTGTTTATCCGCTACGAACTGAAGAACAAGCCGCGGGTGGCCGCAACCGCGGAAGGTGTCCGGGTGACGGTCCGGGATCCCGTGCTGGGCTCGGATATAACCATTGATGCCGCAATGGTGGGCCTGAGCACCGCCATTATCCCCGACCGGACAGAGAGCCTTGAACAGGCTCTGTCCGTGCCGCGCTCAGATGACGGGTTTTATTTGGAATCCCATGTCCAGTTGAAACCGGTGGATTCTTATGTTGACGGCATCTTTATCTGCGGCATGGCCCAGTTTCCAAAACCGATTGATGAATCGATCGCCCAGGCCAGGGCAGCGGCATCCAAGGCCGCCATCCTTCTGGCCAGGGGCTATGTCAAGGCCGAGCCCATCGTGGCATCCTGCGACGAGGATAAATGCATCGGCTGCGGCATCTGTGAATCATTCTGCCCTTATTCCGCGATTTCCATTGTCAGGAAGGGCAAATTGAAAAAGGCCGAAGTTATCGTGGCCGCCTGCAAGGGCTGCGGGGTTTGCTCCTCATATTGCCCGGCCCGGGCCCTGTCCCTGGGCCGGTTTACCGATGAGCAGATTCTTGCCCAGATCAAAGCGTTCGGGGCAGAGGTATAAACTAGGAAAGAAAATATGGCAAACGAACCAAAAATTCTAGGCTTTCTGTGTCACTGGTGCTGTTATGCCGCCGCGGACGCGGCAGGCGTCGGCCGGCTTCAGTACCCGCCTCATATCAGGGCAATCAGGGTTATGTGCGCCGGCAGGATCGATCCGGTCTTTCTAATGGCAGGTTTCTTGAATGGCGCCGACGGGATATTCACGGGCGGCTGACACCTTGGTGAATGCCATTACCGGTCCGGTAATTACGAAGCCGTCAACAAATTTTCTCTTATGAAGATAATTCTGGAACATATCGGGATAAACACGGAAAGAATAGCCCTTGAATGGGTGTCGGCCGCGGAAGCGCCTCTTTTTGTCGAGAAAATCAGTTCCTTTACCGGCCGTATCCGCGAACTTGGCCCTCTGGGTAAAAGTGAAGGGCTTGACCGGCAGACATTGTTGCGAAAAATCGAGGCTGCCCGAATTTCCCTTGAGGGGATGAAGATACGTATGGCCTTTGCCAGGCAGGCGAAACAGGTAAAAAAAGAGGGTTCCTACGGCGAACTGCCGGATGCGGAAAAACTGCGGTCAAGCCTGGAGAACGAAATGACCATGCATGAAACCTTTCTGTGTCTCAAGGAAAAGAAACAGTCGGTATCAGAGTTGGCATCTCTGCTTGATCTCTCTGAAGAGCGGATCGATTCGGTGATCGAAAAATTACAGAAAAAGAAAATGATCAATGCTGATCTTACTATTACTTAAACCCTGACGGAGTTTTAATTGGATACGGTTATTCTCGGTAAAACAGATCCCGATTTCAAGAATGAAATAGCTGAAAAGATCGGTTTGGAGGAAATCAAACCGTGTTATTCCTGCGGTTCATGCACCAGTGTATGCCCGGTTCGGGAGATTATCGAGGATTTTGATCCTCGCAGGATCATCCACATGATCATCCTGGGAATGCGCGAACAAGTGCTCTCATCAGACCTGATCTGGTTCTGCTGTCTGTGCAATTCCTGCTTTTATGTATGTCCCCAGGGCATCCGGTTCAGCCGCATAGCCACTGAACTCCAAAAAATGGCAAAGGCTGAAAACTATGTGGATGACGCCTTTCTGGACAAATTAAAACCTGTCAACGCCTGTCTTAATGATTTGTGTCGAAGGACAATGTTCAACAAGGTTAAAGAGGGCTTGAGAGGGCCCCATACCATGCCTTGCTGGCTGAAATAGGCAACAAAATGGATTTTGAAAAAATTGACCGTATATTACAGTCTTACGAATACAAACACTCCTCTATTATCAGCATTATGCAGGACGTCCAGGGCATTGAAAATTATATCCCTGAAAAGGTCCTTTGCTACATCTCCGAAAAAATGGAGCTGAACCTTGCAAGAATCTTTGACATAGCTACTTTTTACAAGACATTCAGCCTGACGCCCAGGGGGAGGCACAGGATCAAGGTCTGTTGCGGGACTGCCTGCCATCTCGGCGGGGCGCGACAGAGCCTGGATCAGATAAAGAGAACTTTAAAGATTGAAGATGGGGAAACCACGGCTGACCGAATGTTTTCAATGGAGACCGTGAACTGTCTCGGCGCTTGCGCACTGGCGCCCGTTGTCGTGGTGGACGAGGATTATTATGATTCGGTGAATGCCGGCAAGATCGAAAAAGTTTTATCATCGTATCGTTCAAAAGATGAAGAAAAAGAGGTAAAGGGTTGAAAAGAATTAGCGGTATCGCGGAGTTAAAGAATCTAAGGGATTCCATTATCCAATCGCGTGATCCTGAAAAAATCATTATTAGATCCTGCCTCAGCACCGGTTGCCGGGCCCAAAAATCAGTAAAGGTTTTTGATGTACTGAAAACCGAAATTGAAAAGCAACATCTTCAGGACAAGGTCGAAATCAAAAAAACCGGATGCCACGGTTTTTGTGAAATGGGCCCTATCATGGTTATAGAACCGGCGAATATTTTCTATTGCAATGTGAAACCGCAAGACGTGACCGATATCATTGCAGAGACCATTGTTTCAGGTGAAATTGTGGAACGGCTCTTGTGGAAAGACCCGGCAACAAAAAAGCGTACTGTAACGGAACGAGAACTTTCCATATATAAAAAGCAACAAAAAATCATTTCCTTTAACAGCGGCAAAATCGATCCAACCAATATCAAGGATTATATTGCTGTCAATGGTTATAGCGCCCTTGCCAAGGTCTTTTCCTCCATGACCCGGGCAGAGGTCGTGGACACGGTTATCGCCTCAGGCCTGCGAGGACGGGGCGGGGGCGGCTTTCCCACCGGAATAAAATGGCGCCTTTGTGCGGATGCGCCCGGTGCTGTTAAATATATCATTGCAAACGGCGATGAGGGCGATCCAGGCGCTTTTATGGACCGCAGCCTTATGGAGGGCGACCCTCACAGTATTATCGAGGGGATGATCATCGGGGCCTATGCAATCGGCGCCGGCCAAGGATTCCTGTATGTAAGGGAAGAATATCCGATCGCCATAAAACATTTGTCACTCGCCATCAAACAGGCTGAAGAACTCGGCCTGCTTGGCAAAGATATCATGGGGTCGGGTTTTGATTTCTCGATCAAGATAAACAAGGGGGCCGGCGCCTTTGTCTGCGGCGAAGAAACAGCCCTGATGATTTCAATCGAAGGGAAAAGCGGCACACCACGGTCAAGGCCGCCCTACCCTGCAATTGAAGGGTTATGGGGAAAGCCTTCGGTTTTAAACAATGTAGAGTCTTTTGCCAATATCACTCAAATACTCTTAAAGGGCTCTGACTGGTATACAGGCATTGGAACAAATAACAGTAAAGGGTCAAAGATATTCTCACTGGTCGGCAAGGTAAACAATACGGGATTGGTCGAAGTGGAGATGGGGACCACCCTCCGCGAGATAATCTTTGACATCGGCGGCGGCATCAAGAATGGAAAAAAATTCAAGGCTGTCCAGACCGGTGGCCCATCCGGAGGCTGTATTCCAATCAGCAGGATAGATATGCCTGTTGATTACGATAGTTTAAGAGAAGTAGGCGCCATCATGGGTTCCGGCGGTATGATCGTGATGGACGAAACATCCTGCATGGTGGATGTTGCCAGGTATTTCCTGCACTTTCTGCTTTTCGAGTCGTGCGGCAAATGTGTTCCCTGCCGGGAAGGACTGCAACAGATGCATGAAATCCTGACAAATATCTGTGAAGGCCGGGGTGAAGAGGGCGATATCGAACTTCTGGCCGAGCTTGCCGGCTTTATGACCACAGCCTCTCTCTGCGGCCTGGGTGGAACCGCAGGAAATCCCGTACTCAGCACTATCCGATATTTCCGAAATGAATATGAGGCCCATATTTATGATAAAAAATGCAAAGCAGGCGTATGCAAAAACCTGTTTGAGTACACTATTAACCAGGAATTATGCAATGGCTGCACACTCTGCGCGGTGAAATGCCCGGAAAAAGCGATTTCAGGTGAAAAGAAAAAACCGCACAGAATAGATACGGCAAAATGTATCAAATGCGGCATCTGTTTCAGCTTATGCAAGCAGGAGGCTGTTCAAGTCGCATAAAGTAGTGCCTGAACGAAAAGTCAAAAAAATGAAAATACCAATACTGATAGATGGAAAAATCGTCCGGATCGAACAGGGCGCTACAATCATAGAGGCTGCCCGGAAGGCCGGTATTTTCATCCCTACACTCTGCTATCATGAGGCTATCAAACCTTATGGGGCCTGTCGGCTCTGTATGGTAGAGGTTGTTCAAAAAAAACAGCGGAGATTAGTGACATCCTGTAATTTTCCTGTCGAACCGGGGATGGAGGTCTTTACCGATACGGCCAAGGTCAGGAAGATCAGAAGTATGATTGTAAAACTGCTGCTTGCCAGGTGCCCTGACGTGCCTCTTCTGCAGACCATGGCAAGGCAGATGGGCGTCAAGTCGTCCAATCTCAAGAAAAAAGGGAACAAAGAGTGTATCCTGTGCGGCCTTTGTGTCCGTTTCTGTGAGGAAGTTGTCGGTGTCGGCGCCATTGGTCTGGCCAATCGCGGTATTGACCGTGAAGTGGCAACTCCTTTCAAGGTGGCCTCTGATGTCTGCATCGGCTGCGGCTCCTGCACCTATATCTGCCCTACAGGTTGTATTGAAATGGTGCCGGATGAAAAAATACCCGGCCGCCGCAGCATGAAAATGGGCGGATTATCACTTGAACCCTGTCCAAATAAATATCAATGCGCAACATGCCCGACGGAACAGGAGTTCCTTGCAAAATTTAAACGCACGATCAGTGAATTTCGGACCTCTTTAAAAAAGGCTGCCGCCACCCAGGTACAAGTATAACATTTGGTAAGGTACTTATTACCCCTTGTGAACGGTTACATGACAATATTTTCTTTCTGGCCGGATGTGGCAATGATATAAGAGGTGGGCTGGCCGCTTGAAGTAGGCAAGGCCTTAGGAACGGGGACGAAATAAATTCCCCAACTATGCATCATAGCTTCAGGCCGCCTTTGTCCGATCTCAAATCCCAAAAATATCAAAATAGCTCGCTATTCCATCAACTTTTGTGATCTGAGATTGAACAAATCCGACCCAAATCTATGCGCCTACTTGGGAAATTTATTTCGTCCCCGTTCCTAATGATAGCGTTTATCAGACCTGTTTATATTCCCGGAACGTAGAGATGAAGGTTGAAACCATTGCCGTGTGGATAAAAATAGAAAAAAATCAAATATGACAAAAAACGGCAATGAAATAACGGACAGCATTATCATCTGAACCAGCATGTTCCGCCATGACCAGTCAATGTGATAATCAGGAGCAAACAATGCAAACAAGCAGTATATAGCGCTGTTTGCTAAAAAATAACCGACTGCCGTAATCGGTATCTGCTGAATGGATTCATAGATGACCAGGTGTCTTGAAATTCCTTTAAGGGAAAAGAAAAGCAGGAGATAAATAATGGGATAAAATCCAATATATATACCGGTAAAGATGTCCATGCCAAGCCCGTAAATCAGGACAAGGCCCGCCCCTTTGAACAGGTCCAGCCTGGCAGCTGCAAATATGACCAGGATGAATAGGGGATCCGGCTTTCCCGCCCATTCCGGCAGAAGCTGAAACATTGTGGTCTGCAGGGTAAGCAGTACCCCGCCCAACATAAGGAAACAGAAAAAAACCATGGGTTACGGGTTCAAGGGTTCAGAGGTTCAAGTAAATTTTTGGTGTGTAAGGCAGAGCCTTTGGTTATGCATTCCCAGGCAGAGCCTGGGAACGAAAGCGCACCCCAAGGGCATTCCTGCGGGGCGCTTCACAGGGAGGTGAGCAGGCTGACGAATATTTACGGCAGGGCTCACTCGGCAAGTGAGTCCTTTTTCAAAATGACGACAAGATATTCGAGTTTGGAAAAATCAACCGACGGTTCAACGAATATTTTCTGGAACATGCCTCTCCTGTCCTTGACTGTGTTTGTCACTGTTCCGACCTGCAGTCCTTTAGGGAAAACACCTCCCAGACCTGATGTAACAATCCGGTTTTCCTTATGTACGTCATCATTTTTCAAAACATAATGCATCTTATAACCTTCTCTCCCTGCCCCTTTGACAATTCCCTGAACCCTGGTTTCCTGAACCAGGACGTCAATGGCGCTGTTGGGATCATTTGCCAGAAGTATCTTGGAATAGTGTGGGGAGGTGTTCATTACCTGACCGATTACACCGGCATCCGTCACAACGGGCATCCCCTTTTCCACCCCCGAACTGGTTCCACGGTTGATGACCACCGTCCTGAACCAGAGGGAAGGATCACGGCCCACGATCTGCGCGGTTATGGTTGGAAGAGGAAGGGATTCTGAAAGTTTTAACAGTTTGTTTAAGCGTACATTGGTGACTACAGTCTCACGATACTCATTGCTGAGCGCCCTACACTTAACCAATTCATCGCGAAGTTTTTCATTCTCGTCTCGGACGTTCCACAAAGCAACGTAACCATCCCACAAAGACGAGCAATAACCGGTCATCTTAGAAACCCCGTACTGGGCTGTAGCGATCATCTCAAAAGCAAACTTCCGCGGAGCATTGAATTCTTTGGGCCCGACCGTGGAAACAATCAGAATCAGGACCAGAGGCAAAAGAAGGACCAGAGCCAGGTAGGCTTTAAACTGTCGTAATCGGCTCTCTTTTTTTCTCATTTCGTAAACATTCTATAAATGGTTCGGCAAAAAATAAAATGCTATTCTGTTATATTTGTCGGAAGTGGGACTTTAGTCCCACACAGCCACTGCATCCCTCAAAAGGCGGGACTAAAGTCCCA
>JAIWHJ010000013.1:0-12646 GCA_048629695.1 Promethearchaeota archaeon | reverse complement strand
TGTTTCACCGACCCGTTCAAGGATTTTACGACTGATCTGCAGGCTTTCTTGAAAGTTTATTTCCGCCTTATCCCATTGACCCATGGCTTTGGCCGTATCGCCGACTTTATCAAGGGAAACCGAGAGGTCTCGTAAGGCTTCCGGTGTTTCACCGACCCGTTCAAGGATTTTACGACGGATCTGCAGGCTTTCTTGAAAGTTTATTTCCGCCTTATCCCATTGACCCATGGCTTTGGCCGTATCGCCGACGTTATCAAGGGAAACAGAGAGGTCTCGTAAGGCTTCCGGTGTTTCACCCGATGTATGTAATCGTTTTCTTGCCGTCCGTTCCTGGCTGGAGGCTATCCGGGAAGCCAGTGAATAATGACCGGTGCGGAGGCTGACACGTATGGCACGATCAGCCGCAAGCAGAAAGCCTCGATCCAAGGTTTTTTTTGTTTGCAGTCGTTCCCATTCTTTGATCAGGGAATGCTCATAATCGGTTAACGGAAAGGATGCGGTGGTTTTCTGTGCCAAGGCGGGGGGGCGGGCAGGTTCCGGTTTCAGCCAGGAATCTGTTACCAGACTGAAATCGCGGATGGCCCAGAGGTCGGGAACCAGTTCTTTGATCCTGGTACGTTCCGCAATCGGCAACAGCAGCACCAGCGGTCGATTCAACGCGCGGCGCATGGGTTCACGCTGTTCATTGAGTCTGGTTAAAAAAGCCAGCCGCGCCCTGGTCCACTCATCGCCTTGCTGCATGCTTAAGTCAATCCAGTATGGCGCTTGCAAAGCCTGCTGGTGTACCGGCGGGTGAATCAAATTTGGCAGGAGCTTGTTGGAAAGATCCGAGGGGCGGTTGGGAACAGGCGTTTTAAGACGGGTTACCCTGGCGCGATAGATTCCGGCCAGACGTTCTCGGAAAATGTGAACCACTTTCGAGTGGTCGGTGAAGATAAATCCAAGGGCAAAATGATCACACCACTTAAGATGCTGTTTCAGGCGCAGCCAGGCATCCTCGCCCTCCGGATTCATGTACGGTCCGGTAGTCATGTGGAATGGCCGTCCCCGGTATCATTGCCGCGCATGATTTCTTTAATAAGAAGCGGGTGAACATCGTACCAGGGCTCACCGTTGAGATAGTTCATGATCAGATTGGAGTCAAGAAAGCGGGCAAGGGCGGGCAGGTCCTTGTCTGAAGGGAGCGCCGCCTGTTTGGTTTTGTGGATTCTGGCCAGCCATTGGGCATCCTCATAGGCAATGGGAAGTAATTCGTTGCAAAGCTGCCGGATTACCCGTTCAACAATAGATTTATCCAGAAGCGCGTCTGGACGAGCAAGACGCGCCGTGCTCAGGCTGATGACACATTCACGAATCAGACGAAAAAAATCGCGCAGATCTCCACCGGAAGACTGTGCCATTTGGCGCAGGAACTCTTGTTGAATAATTTTTTGCCAGTCGGGAAAACGTTTTTCAATGATTGATTCCATGAGGGCCAGGCCGCCGGGATCCGGGTTGTTTTTTATGTCGCGGACATGGATGTTCGGCCACTGGGTAATGGGATGGCCGCCCAGGCTGCGGCCCAGATTAGGCGCCAGTATCTTTAAATAAGGCGGAACCGTGTACACCACATGCAATTTAGGGAAATACAGGTTCGTCGACTGGCCGGAAAACAGCTCCACCACGCTGGCATAGATTTTTCCGGCATCTTCACCAACACCACGAAGCTGTTCAAGCGAGTCTACCAGCAGGACTACTTTTTTGTCCGGATCATCTGCGCGCCGGCGAATTTCATTCACCAATTCATCAATGAATTGTCTGGCATCCTGGACCAGACGGGTCAGGTGTCCCTCAAGATGTTTTTGAATACGGGCCTTGAATTCCGGGTCGGTTTTCAACATAAAACCTAGTTTAGCCCCAACGCCGGGCCCTTTTATTTCCAGGTCGACTTTTTCCAGCTTTACCTCGGAATCAAGAAAGTCATGCAGTCGCTTCCAGTAGGATATGCTTAACGGGGCCAGGTCCTGATCGGACGATGCCTCAACCGCACCGGCCAGTGCAGCCATCAGGGAGAGTATGAAATCGGAAAGGGCCAGGGGCTTGGTCATCAGCACGTAATCAAGCATATTGACCAGAAAGACCCGGCAGCCGTTTTTTTCCAGCATGCTTTTGAGCCGCAACAGTTCCGTGCTTTTGCCGTTGCCGCGAAAGCCGGTCAACAGGTTGACACTTTCCGATTCCGCCAGATCAATACGTTTCCAGAGTGCAAGAATGGGATCCTTTTCCGGCGTGGCTTCCAAAATGGGTACATAGTAGGGGTCTGTCGGCTCCAGCGGCAAGGCGCCTTTACCGGTCAAACTCTTATACAATGTGCGTAGCGGGTCAGTGGCGGGCATTGGTTAATTCCTTAAGATTATATTTAGTTATCAGTCATCAGTCATCAGTTGTCAGTATTTTTAACTTCCTGTTTTTGTGCTGATAACTGACAACTGATAATTGACACCTTAAAAAGACTCCTGGATGCCCGATAATAACATTCGGGCATGACGAAGTCGGTGGGATCGCCCTAAAAAGTTTTGATTTCTGAAATCAGTTATAGTTTACAACTATCTATTTATTTTTGTGATAAAAGTCAAAGTGTTTTCTCTGCTTAACGGCACATTAGAAATTTTTCATCAAAACCATATCGCCATATTTGACTGACCGGCTTTTGGCGCCGGCTAATTTACAGATATATTCCCCCACGATCAGGCATTTTACCGTGAGCAGGAAATAGATCGGGGCCTTGACATCCGACAGGGTCTCAAAATTTCCCTGTCCCTTGCTGATAATGAGATCAGCGTTTCTGAAAATTTTCTGAAAATCAGCGTTGCAGATCTGAAGCGGAGTACCCGGGCAATTCGTGCCGTTTGAGATCACTTTGCAATATTTATCCAATCCGCACTCCACGGCATCTTTAATAAGCGCATCATTAAGGATCGGGCCTTCCTTAACCGCCAGGATTATCCTTTTGTTGCGGATCAAACGGATTAAAAGTTCGTCAAAGACAATCTCACCTGAATTGTCCGCAAGGTAGAGTATGGTTTCAGCCTTTTCAATATCCCGGACCAACTGATCAAAGTGGTTGATTACAGGTTCAATTGTCAGACATTTATCAATTGTCTCGTGAACGTCAAATTCGTGGTGTGCCCCGTAATCGATAATGTTTCCAGCCATTGAAAACTTTACCGCCGTTTGAAACGGGTCAGAGGAGGTCTTGATTTTTTCAAGTACCCGGGGCCGGAGATTGAGAGCCAGCTCGTTACTCTGCTTTTTGATTTGTTCAAACGGATCAATATTGCCGGACATTTCCGAGATAAGATTGTAAACCAGGATCGCGTTTTCAGGGGGAGATACTTTAAAGTCCAGTTCCGGGAGAAGCAGCGCTATCCGGTAAACAATTTCTTTTTGCAATTTTTTCGAACCGCTTGCGATCCCGGCTGCATACACTGTCTGCCGGAGAAGGCAGGGCAAACAGTCAAGTGATGTGCGCATAGAATGACCTCGTTGAGTTAAGTGGTTGAGTAGTTAAATGGGGGTTGTTTCCCCACTCAACCGCTTGATGATATTGTTTTAAGGATATATAGCAAGAAAAAAACAAAATCTGTTTCCGGTTGACATCCTGCTGCCTGACGTTGTAATAGAAGAAGATCGGTAACTACTTGGGTTGTACGAATAATAAAATAGGAATTAAGTCTCTGATGGGAGCGCCACAATTTAAGATCAGCCAGGATTCGGAAGGGATTTTTCGGATTGACGGGGAATTGACCATACACGATATCGAGAACCTGAAGAGTTTCCTTGACAATCACCTTGCCCGCGCAAAAAAGATCTCTCTCGATTTAGGGAAGGTCTCTTATGCGGACACAGCCTCTCTTCAACTCCTGATCGCTTTTCGGAAGGCTTTGAAAGCGGAAATCGAGTGGGAAATCACAGAACTCTCACCGGAAATGGACATGATTTTAAATGTCAGCGGACTCAGGGAAGCTTTGGTCTGATCCATCACTAACCAAGCAAATATCATGAGAATAGAATTTTTAGGCGTGGGCGAGGCGTGCGACTCTCTTCATCCGAATACATCTCTCCTGGTTCAGAGCGTTATCAGCGGCAAGCAGCGTGTGATGCTCCTTGACTGCGGTTTCAATGTCGCACATCAGTTTTTCAGGGTCTGTTCAGATCAGGACATGCTTGATGCCTTGTGGATTTCCCATTTCCACGGGGATCATTTTTTCGGCGTTCCGCTGTTGCTCCTGAGATTCCAGGAGATGAACAGGACTAAGACACTTGAGATTATTGGTCAGGCCGGGGTTCGGCAAAAGGTATTTGATGCCATGGACCTGGCCTATCCCAATTTTAGAGAAAAATTGCAATTCCGGATAGAATTCCTGGAAATTGAGCCTGGAGATCAAATCACTGCCTCTGGTTTTTCTGTGAGCGCTGCGGAAAATGAGCATTCCCTGCGGTCCCTTTCCGTGCGTATAGAAGACGGTGAAAGCGCCTTGTTTTATAGCGGCGATGGCCGTCCGACCGAGGCTACGCTTGAGCTTGCCCGTGAATGCGATTTGATTGTCCACGAGGCATTTCGGATGTCTGGAAAAACTTCGGGACACGGCACCATAGCAGGGAGTATTGAGTTTGCGCAGAACGCAGGAGCGAAGAATCTGGCCCTGGTCCATGTTGAACGTCATGACAGAGAAGAGCGCCGGCATGAGATCAGGGAGATGCTTCTAAATACTAAACTGAACGCCTTTTTGCCGGTGGCAGGGGATGTGGTAAAAATTTGAAACTCAATATTCAAGACAGGGATACCGGTATCATTGAGATCGCGTCCTGGGCGCTTCTGGTGGTCCTGCTCGCCGTGATTCTGAAGACCCTTGATTTTTTGTTCGTTCCGTTGTGTGTTTCACTGCTTTTCTGTTATGCCCTGGGTATTCCTGTTGATTTTCTCAAACGACTGCGGGTTCCCGGTTTTCTGCGAATTATTCTGGTTGTTTTTTTTATCCTGGCGGTTTTCTATCTTTTGGGCCGGTTGGTCCAAGTAAATGTAAAGGAGTTCCAGGCCCAGTTGCCCGAGTATGAAATCAAGTTATGGGAGTATTCCGGACTTATTCTGAATCAGTTGAATATCAGCCCTGACCAGGCCAGGGAGACGATTTCCGGATTTGTCGAAAATTTCAGGGACCAGACCGGTCTCAAGCCTGTCTCCAATATGATCAGCACGATCGGGAGTTCCTTTTTTTCGTTTTTCGGAAACATGATCTGGGTTCTTCTTTTTATGGTCTTTATCCTTGCGGAACGGGACAGCATTTCCCAACGTCTTGTAAAGGGAATGGGAGAAGACCGGGCCGAACCGATCCTGGATGCAATGGAACGGATAAACCGGGCCGTGCAGCAATACCTGGGCCTAAAAACTCTGATCAGCCTGATTACAGGTCTTCTTGTATGGTTTGTACTTTTTTTGTTTGGGGTTCATTTTGCTCTGCTCTGGGGTGTGCTCGCATTCCTGTGCAATTTTATTCCTAATATCGGTTCACTGGCCGCCACTATCCCGCCGGTTGCCGTTACGCTGTTCCAGTTCGGTTTTTTCGGCAGGGCGTTCATGGTCGGCCTTGTGATTACAATTATCCAGATGACAATTGGAAATTTTCTGGAACCAAAACTCATGGGCAGGGGTCTTAATCTAAGCCCCCTGGTCGTGCTTCTGTCTCTTATTTTCTGGGGATGGATGTGGGGACTGACTGGAATGCTTCTTTCCGTGCCGCTTACCGCTGCCGTTAAGATAGGTCTTGAGCAGCTTGACTCCACGCGCGCAATAGCTATTATGATGAGCGGGAAGTGAAGGTGTGGCGCATTACTAAAGCAGGTGGCAGCTTGTTTTTTTCAGTAGCAGGTATTATTTTAATCAAACGATAACAAAAACTGATTTCATAACCAATAAACCTTTGAACCCGGAACCCGCAACCCGCAACCCGGAACCTATGAATACCAACTTCAGGAGATAAAATATTATGCGGGACTTACGATTTGACAACAGACGGAATTTTCAATTTGACAATGGCGGAAGTATGACGGTTGCCAAGGCGCAGTCGCAGGCGTCGACCGTTTTTCTGGCCAAGGTTTTTAACTGGATGGCAATCGGTCTGGCCCTTACGGCCGGAGCAGCTTTTATTGTTGCGACTTCACCGGCTGCACAGGCTGTTATTTTTGGCAACAAGCTCGTATTTTACGGGTTGATCTTTGGTGAACTCGGGCTTGTTTTTTATCTCTCAGCCCGGGTTGAAAAATTATCGGCCCAGACTGCAACCGGATTGTTTATCGGATATGCCTTATTGAACGGGCTGACCCTGTCCGCCATTCTGCTCCGGTACACAGGCGCCTCGATTGCAGCCACATTTCTGATCACAGCAGGAATGTTCGGGGCAATGGCTGTTTACGGCATGGTTACAAAAAAGGATCTCAGCGGGATCGGATCATTCTGCATCATGGGTCTGTTCGGGATTATTATTGCATCGGTCGTGAATATTTTTATGGGAAGTTCAATGATGTCCTGGGTGATTTCCGGGATCGGCGTGGTCGTATTTACAGGGCTTACAGCATATGATGTTCAGAAGATTACCCAGATCGGCGCATCAGGAATCATGCAGAGCGGGGAGGCGGCCATAAGGAAGACTGCAATTATGGGCGCACTCTCACTTTATCTTGATTTCATCAATCTGTTTTTAATGCTCCTCTATTTTTTCGGAGGCAGCCGCGATTAATCCAGATTGTTCAGGTGTTGAGGTTAAAGGCTTTAAACGGATTATATTTTTTGAACCGCAGAATGTTGAAGAACATAAGGGCGAACACAAGGTTCGCCCCTACAGTCGCACATCGATTTTACCAGTAACCGTTTTGGTAGTCAGGGTGGTGCGAAATTTTTAAGCTGCATTTGACATACTGCCAATAACATAAGACATTGCCTGAAGGTAATATGCACCGACCCCGTAGGGGCGAACCTTGTGTTCGCCCGGTCGTTGTTCGCTTCCTTGTTCGATATTTAATACGTTCAATCGACCTTTTTTGCCTCGTCAATGAGCATTATCGGGATGCCGTCCTTTATCTCGTAAAGGAGTTTGCACGCATCACAGAGAAGCCCGTCCTTTGATTCCGTCAATTTGACCTCCCCCTTGCACTTGGGGCATGCCAGTATATCAAGCAGATCCTGACTGATTTCCTTATCACTCATTGTGTCCTCCATTAACTCAGTATTTTGTAATAAGTTCTGTTAACCTTTCTATCTCTAAAAACTTTTTCCATTTTTTTTCAAAATCGGCACGTTCCTCTTTCGGAGTCGGGTGTGTCGTAATCAGGCCATGGACTTTCATCCTGTCAAGATTTGTCAGCAGGGGGCCGTTGTCTGTGACAAGAATGTTTTCAAAACCCGGATTTCCGTGGGTGATTTTATGCGTTTTCAGCCGGTCGAGCATCGCTATGATTTGACGAACGACAGTGGCTTTCAGTTTGTCGGAGATGTCGTTGTCAGACAGAAAATCGTAGCTGTTTCTCGATGTTGTGTGCTCTGTGAACACGTATGTATCAAGAATATGTCTACCCCTGGTCTGTTCGATCAATGCAATGGGTTTTGGAGTCGGTATGTTTAACAGACTCAGCCGATGGGCATTTAACCAGTAACGAGTTGCCGGAGAACGTGTGAACAAATGTTGAGGTAACAATCTCGGTTTTTGATACGGATACTTTCTTACCACAAGACCGTGATCCTGTAAATTGACGAGTCTGATTGATTGTTCGTGGTCCTGGTATAGTGTTTCAAGGTTTTTGAATTCACAGATGATTTTTTCCAGTTGGCCGACAGGATCAATATTTTGGAAAAATTCTCGGTCAACCATTGACGAAAAGGAAGAGTGTTTGATTCGTTTGAACCTGCTGCAGGAACGCAGACGTTTTTTCAGGGATTTTTTAATCCAGATCTTATTATAGTTTGCAGATTTGGTTCGAATGGCTGAAAGTTCGTTGTTAGTGAATTCCCAGCCCCTTGCCAGGGCATACTCGTTGATGAGTTGATTGACTGTTTCCGTCTTTTCATCCCGCATTTGCGATGCTAATAATGCTACTTGTTTCAGGGATTTTTTCCTGTTTAACGGCGCAGAGAAAAATTTCATCTCAGCAGGGTCCAGCGAAAACAGGGTTTGGCCTGAGACCAGGAAATTACCACTGTGCAAGTCCTGCTGTAGTACTCCCTTTATATGAAGGATTGCCAATTCCCGGAACATGAGCTGAAGTAAATGAAGTTTTTTCTCCGAATCAACCGGCTGTGCACAGATTTCCTTAATGGTGGCCGATTCTTGAATTTTTTCAATCACTACAATTTGCCGGCCATCCTGATCTTGACCGAAAAATAATGGTTTTGGCGCAGCCACTTTCAGGGAACAAAGCATGTTTAAGCCTTCCCATTCCCTGATCCGGTGATGTTTGGCCCTTTGGGTATCTGAGAAGAGTTTTACTATGACCCGGCGTTCTCCCCATGTTGCGTCAAATACTTTGCGTTTTCCAGGAACCTTTCGCAATAATTTATGACAGACAATGTCTTGTACGGAATTTGTATGATCCGGAGGTGAGCAGGAAAATTTTTGCGCTTGTGCGTCAGGCAAGGTGAAGGATATTGTTTGTCCGTCTGTTGCACTCATTTTTTATTTTTGGGCAAATCCTTATTCCTTATTCCGAAAATTGCATGTCATGGAGCATTTTGTAAACTCCATTCCGGGGAAGAAGCGTGTCATGGGTTCCCTGTTCAACGATCCGACCGTCCTTGATCACTATTATGCGGTCTGCGTTTCTGATTGTAGAGAGACGGTGTGCAATTACAAAGGTTGTGCGGTTCTGCATCAGATTATCCAAGGCCTTTTGAACCTCACGTTCGGATTCCGTATCCAGAGATGAAGTGGCCTCGTCTAAAATCAGGATTGGGGCGTTTTTTAACAGGGCCCTTGCAATGGAGATTCTCTGTCTTTCTCCGCCTGACAGTTTTGTCCCGGACTCGCCGATGACCGTGTCAAATCCTTGTGGCAGATTTGTGATGAAATCAATCGCATGTGCTGCACGGGCCGCTTCGATTATCTCCTGTTCCGTGCAGTCCCGGGACCCGTAAGCGATGTTGTGCCTGACAGTATCATTAAAAAGAATGGTCTGCTGGGTGACCATGCCGATTTGGCTTCTGAGAGATTTCAGCGTAACGTCACGAATGTCCAGGTCGTCTATTGAGATGCTGCCGCCGGTGACTTCGAAAAACCGTGGAATCAGATTAATAAGCGTTGTCTTCCCGCCTCCGCTCGGGCCGACAATGGCAAGCACCTCATCAGCACTGACCTTCAGGTTAATGTCGTGAAGCACGGTTATTGCGCCGTCATAACTGAATGAGACCTGTTTGAGTTTGATATGTTTTTTAATCGGTGGTAATTCCTTGGCATCCGGCTTCTCAATTATGTCAGTCTTTACATCCAGAATGTCAAATACGCGAACAGCGGCTGCAACGCCTTTTTGAATTATGCTGTTGATTTTACTTACCCCTTTAATGGGTTCGTACACCATAACAAGTGCGGTCAGAAATGAAACAAAGGCACCTGGAGTGGATGTCCCGTTCAGTACTTTGTTGCCGCCATAAAATATGATCAGAGCGACTCCTATCCCTCCGAGCAGTTCCATTATCGGGTGGGCCAGGCATTTGATCCTGGCATCACGCATGATTACCTTGAACAATCTGTCTATCATATTGAAAAAACGGCGGATCTCGTGCTCTTCGGAAGTGAAGGCTTTCACAATTCTGGTACCGGTTATGGTCTCGTAGAGAATGTTTGATACAAGGGCGGTTATTTGTTGGTTCTTGGTGCTTAACCTTCGGTGTATTTTTCCAAAATGGACGATTGGGAAACAGGCCAGCGGCAAGAAGAGAATTGAAGCCAGGGCCATTCGCCAATCTAAATAAAAGACGTACCCTATCATGCAAACAACGGTGAGAAAGTCTTTGAGGATACCGACCAGGGCATGCGAAACCGCGCCTTGTATCAAGGTGACATCCGATATTATTCTTGAAATCAACTCGCCTGTCGGGGTTTTGTGATAAAAGGATAGCGGCATTGACTGCAGATGTACAAAAATTTTATTTCGCAAGTCTTTAATCACACTCTGGCCGATTTCATTCAACGTGTATGAGTACCCATAGTAAAACATGCCCTTAATTATGAACAAGGCAATCAGCAATATCGGCAGCAAATTCAACATCATCCGGTCTTTATTAAGAAAGATTTCGTCAATGAGCGGCTTGACCATGAAGACCTGGCATGTGCTGAGCAGGGCCACCATCACCATGCAGATCATGGAACCGATCAGCTTGGGAATATACGGTTTGATCAGCTTAAAAATCCTTATGTAAACATCTTTTTCGCGCATAATGGAATATGGTTGAATCGTGTCAGCAGAAAAGCGTTGAATTGTTCACAGTGCGAGTTTTAGGCGTTTATTCTTTTTCTGCTGTTGCCTGCGTGAGCACATATGAATGCGATAGGCAGCCAGAAGATAAACCAGGATTCTCTTGGACTTGATAATGGGAACTTACCGTTAGTAAATAGACAAAGAGAGCCAAACAAGAGAAGAATGCCCCATAGAGGCATATTTTCAGTTGTGTTTGTAAAGGCCTCCTTCAGGCATTGTCCCACCATAGCCAGAAGGAGCAGTACTCCTGTAATGCCGCTGAATCTCAGCACACTCAGTACAAAATTGTGGCTGTGATTAAATTTTCCAGCCAGTTCTGTAATTATGTCAGAGTTTCTTCGTAATCCCTGACCGAAAATCAGATCCCCTTTTGTTTCGTTAAGTACGGCTGACCAGATATCCATTCGAAAAGACAACCCTCTGTTTATCAGACCGTTCAGCAAATTATTGCCGGTTGGAGTAAAGAACATCCACAGGCATGACATAATAAGTACACCCAGGATCAGGCCGAGGATTTTTACTCTTCCTGAGTCCTGAGATAAACAAATTACAATCGGCAGGCAGACGATGAACGGCAATATTGCGCCGCGACTTTGTGTAAGCATGAGTAATAGAAACGAGGGAATTAAACTAAGGCTGTAGAATATTTTCAGATATTGTTCGCGCTCCCTTAATAGCATCCAAAGAGATATTAAGACCATAGATCCCAGTATCCAGGCACATCGTATGGCGTTTTCAAACCTGCCGAGGGTTATCATCGAGCCGGGTTCAGGATTGAATCTGGGCATGGAAAGGCCATGTAGATAGAAATAGTTGAACAGGCATAAACTGAACAGACAACTGCCTATCACAATAAAAAATTTTACGGCAAATTGATCAAATAGGGGAAAATGATCAATCACTGACTTTACAGTGAGAATGAGACATGAAATGTAAAATAAACGACGGCTGAAATAGTAGAGCGTATCACTGTTGAATTCCTGTGACCATAGCATGCTCCCCATATAATAAACCATTAGAATGATCAGTAGGATATATGACGAATTTAGATTGACAAATTCACGGAAGTTGAATGGTAGAAGCAGAAAAAAAGGCAGCATTACAAAGATATAGTAGATTGTTTCGTGGCTTCCCGGCGAAGGCAATACAAAAAATCCTAAAAGGAAAATGAAGAGACCTGCTGCCTGGAGCCGATAAAGCAAGTTGTTTGGATCAATCGTTGCCATTTGTAATCATTAAAAAATAGTTTTTTTAAAAAAAAGAGGAAACAAATCCACAAAGCCTTTCCTGAAAAGCAGGCCTGTCAAAATATTGTTTGCCGCGTTGAAACATTTTTTCGGTAAGTTCAGTTCGCTCTTGATCTGATAAGTTATAAAGAGTAATTATTCCCTTGGCAATCTCAGCCGTGTCGCCTGGAGGACACAATGAATAATCCTCTCCAACAACCTCTGGAATTCCACCAGTCGTGGTAGCCACAATCGGCACTCTAGCAATCATTGCTTCAAGAAGAACTCGACCGAAGGGCTCTGTTTGGGAAGTAAGCGCAAAAATATCAAAGGCAGGAATGATCCGCCAGCCATCATCAATCCTGCCGGCAAAAAAAACGCTGTCTCCCAGCTCAAGACTCTGCGCCAGGGCTTCAATTTCCGGTTTCAAATGTCCCTCGCCAACAATAACAAGCCTGCATTTTGGGATACTGCGCCTGACAATGGCAAACGATCGAATAAGCGTTGGATAATCCTTGGACCGGGATAACCTTGCGATGGTGCCTATCACATAACTTTCTTTATTAAGAGATAACTGCTCCCGTGCCTGATTTCGTGTCAGCAGACCATTGGCCATGGCATCCACATCCACGCAATTCCCAAGCCCCAATACTTCATCAGGGCTATTGCCGATACCGGAGTCCAGTATATCCTTTCGTGTTGCCTCTGAAACTCCTATATACTTGAAATACCTGTTGAGTAACAGTTTTCCGATTAATCGTCTGCTGCGGGTTTTGAACTGACCTATTCGGTGGACAATTGAAACCATTAACACAGGTTTGTAAAACAACGCTGCAATGGCCATGATTCGGGCGGGTTTATAACGGTGGGCAAAGACAATATCAACATGATTATCTCTGCATATTCTGAGCAACTTT
>JAIWHJ010000012.1:0-12693 GCA_048629695.1 Promethearchaeota archaeon | reverse complement strand
GTGAACGATTACAAATAATATGTGAGACGGGCTGATCACGTTCAGATGGAGGGCCTGTGAACGATTACTTCCATTTGGAAGAGCATGATTCAGCACGGCATCTTTCCCGGTAGGGTGCATTCCATGCACCATTACAAAATTCGTGGGTGGCGACTGGTTGGCTTGAATCAATGACATGGGAATTTGCTGAAATTGAAATGGTGCGTAAAACGCACCCTACATTGTTAAATGGAGTAAGGTGGTCAGTAAGGGGGTCACTTTATACTCAATACTCATATCTCATATCCTGAGATGGCCGAAATTAAAACCAACCCCATAAATCCGTCAACCTCTGAACCCCTGAACCTATGAACCCTGAACCTATGAACCTCTATACAAGGCTTGCGGTCTCGGCCCTCTTGATTTTAGCTGTTACTTCGTGCACAATAAATGGTGGGCCCAGGCTGATCAAACTCGGCGTCATGCCCGAAGACAGAGTTTGCAGATTGGCGGTTCTTCCTTTTGTGAACGAAACCGACTTTGAACTCGGCGGATTAATATTTTACAGAATTTTTATGTCAGAGCTTGTTTCATCCGGGAAATATGTGGTATCACAAGAAGGAGATATCCGGAAAATATATAGGCAGCTTAATATCACGCCCAAAAAAATGCCCACGTTTGAACAGGTCCGAATCCTGGCAAACCGGCTGGATGTTCAATTATTTGTGACAGGCAGGGTTGTCGACATGGCCGAAATAGTCAGCGGCCAGGAATCCAGACCTTCCATTGCCGTTGACATCCGGATCATACAGGCTGACCCGGCCCGAATCCTGTGGACCACATATCACAGAAGCGAAGGTGAGCAATACAGGAAGGTCATGCACTACGGAATGGAAAATACTGTCACAGGCCTTGCAAAACGGGCCTCCGGCGAAATTCTGAAACTCTGGTTTTCGGAGGGATTTAACAGATGTATGGACTGATCAGAACAACACTGCTTATACTTATTATTATAATGGCGGCAGACGGAAACCGTGAGGCCGGCGCATGGGGCAACAACAAAAACCTGGTGACGATCAACGGGACAAAATACACCACTAATGATTACAAACACTGGTGGGACTCGTTTAAAACAAAAGACATGGGGTTCCCTGACAGCCCGGAATCCTTTATTGACTGGCATCTCCTAACCGCAGAGGCAAGGAGCATGGAACTTTTCCTTATGCCTTCGTACGTGAAAAAGATAAACATATTTCTCAAGGCCCGGACCTTGATGATCCTTAAATATGAAGAGGTTGACTCGAAGACAAACATCACGGACAAGGATCTGAGAAAACGCTACAAGGAGTTCTACACCCCCGGTATCGTAGTAAGGACGTTCGTTTTTGACGAGAAAAAAAAGGCATCCGACGTTTCTGACGATCTTAAATCACATACCCGAACAGTAGAAGATATTATCAAACTGCCGCCTGAGGAAAGAGGGCCTGTCTTTACAATCGAAAACAGGTATCGGCCTTCAACCATTCCGGAGAACTGGTCGGAGCGCCTGAAAGGATTAGGCCCCGGGGATGTAACCGAGCCCTTTGAATCCGGGACCAACCATATGGTTTTATTTGTTGTGGACGTAACCGGGCCTGATGACACTGATTTTGAAAACCTGAAAAGTAAAATTGAAAAGGAACTGAGAAAGCAGGCCCAGGCGGAATTAACGTCAAAACTGATCAAAAAACTTAAGAAAAAATTCCACGTGGAAGTGGATGAGGAACTTTTTAAAGCCATTAGACCGAATAACATGACCCCTGAGGAACTGCTTGACAAGATACTTGTCAAGACCGATAAGGCCGAAGTTTCGGTCAGTTATTTTCTGAAACAGGCCCAGAAAAATATCGCCGGCCGCGGGCGGCGGGCAATGGACATGAACGAAGAAGAGAAAAAAATGCTTATGCGGGAGACTTTAAATACCATGATCTCACAATCGGTGACTACATGGGAATCTATTGACCGCAATTTCGAGAAAAAGGAGCCTTTCAAGTTGGTATATGATTTTTATACACAGCACAGGCTCATCAAGGAGCTTGAAAAACGCTTTTTTACGGTGACCGATGTAAGCGAGAAAGAGATCGCCCTGTATTACAAAGAACATCTTGATGAATTCACAATGCCGGCAACAGTGAAATATGTAGAACTGGTAGACGAAGAAAGGCTTATAAAAAAGATGTGGATTGAAATCACGACAGGAGAAGACATTTCCGAAACCGCACAAAAATATTACTCCCGCAAGCCGCCGGTCCGGAATGTCCCTGTAGATCACCTGGATCCGACCTTAAAAGAAGTCCTTGGTAAACTCGCAAAAGGAGAGGTCTCCGACCCGTTCCCCAAGGGCGACTATAAAAAAACAGCCATAGTAAAACTCATTGAACGTAAACCAGCCCGCCCGGTGCCTTTGGAAATGACAAAAGAGAAAATATTTCCTATCATCAAAAAAGAAAAATTTAACAAACAACGCAGCGAATATCTGGAAAAACTAAAGGCCGGATCTACCATTGATGTGAATAAAAAGGCCTGGGAAAAAATTAAAAAAGAACTTATAGGGAAAAAGAATGGCGACTAAAAAAAGATTCGGGTTCTTAATAATCCTGTGTCTGGTCACAGCGCTTGCAGCCTGTGTTGAGACCGGGCAACAGACCAGGAAAGCAGCTCGCAAGAAATGCGGGGACTGTCACAAAGAATTGGTGGCCGGGCTAAAGACCGGAGTGGTCCACGACCCTGTCAAAAAAAATAACTGTGACGTATGTCATCTCCCACATGGTCTGATCGGGGCAGCCCAGTTACGCAGAGACCCGCCGGACCTCTGCTTTGCGTGCCATAAAGAGATGGCGGAGATTACAGGAATGACATCCGTCCACAAACCCGTAACGTCCGGCAAGTGCGCCACCTGCCACAAGAGCCACAACAGCGAATTTCAAAGCCTTCTCAGCGCCCCGGGCAATGAATCCTGCTTCATCTGCCACAATTCAGCGGACTTTACAAAGGCCAATGTGCATGAACCTGTAAAAAAAGGCTGCTCCACCTGTCACAAATCCCACGCCTCGGATCATGCATCAATTCTTATTAAGGACAAGGACGAACTGTGCCTGACATGCCATGAAATCGCCGCACCGGCCTTTCAAAAAGCGCATAATTCCTATCCTGTCCGGAAAGGCTGCGTTCTGTGCCACTCTCCACATAGTTCCAATGGGCTAAGCATGCTGAAATCAGTTGTGCATAAGCCGATGATTGATGCCGAATGCGCATCATGTCATACTGTTGATGCATCAAAAAATATGGCTTTGAAGGCTGAGCCGGACGCCCTGTGCGTATCCTGCCATAAAAAAGAACAGGGGGCGGGCCTGGATGTTCACCCTCCTTATGCCGACAACAAATGCGTTACATGCCATGCAGTCCATGCAAGCGAGCATGAAATCATGCTGGCGGCACCTTCTGAAAAATTATGCTTAAACTGTCACACAAAAGAAATAAAAGAGGAAAAGCCAAACGTTCATCCTCCTGCCGACAAGGGCGAGTGCATGTCATGCCATTTTGGACATAACTCCACAATTGCCTCCCTGCTTAAAGAAAAACCACAGACCCTGTGCTTTACGTGCCACGAGCGCACACAGTTTACCTCCGGGCCTATAACCCACGACCCTGCTGAAAAGGGTGACTGCCTGGTTTGCCACGCACCACACGATTCCATGCACAAGAATCTGCTCGCCGGGCCTCAGGGCAAACTATGCATCTCCTGTCACAAAAAGGCAGGAGACGAAATGGGACAATTCAGCATCCACAAGCCGTTCCTGGCCGGAGAGTGCTCAAAATGCCATAATCCCCACCAGTCAGACAAAAAGGACCTCCTGGTTGCCGACACCGGGAGAGGAGAATTGTGCATGGGATGTCACGATGATCTCAAGCGGATATCCGACGCCATCTCTCTACACAAACCCTTTGAAAAAGGTGAATGTATGGCTTGTCATTCTCCTCATGCAGGTGATTTTGCGCACAACATGAAGAAAAAGGCGGGGGAAATGTGCCTGGAATGTCATTCAGGTATGAGGAGCGCTCTTGACCGGACGATCGTAAAACACACACCTGTAAAAAATTTGAACTGCGGAGCATGCCACGTGAGCCATAGCTCCTCTCATGACAATTTCCTCATTAAGGGGCAGCCTGCGCTATGCATAAAATGCCACAGGCAGGTGACTGCATTCTGGAGTGATGGAGTTGCCCATGAACCAGCCATAAAAAAATGCGGAAACTGCCACCAGCCCCACGGTTCCGGCAACACGTCCATCCTGAAGTCCTCTGCCGGCACCCTGTGCTCCGGTTGCCACGAAACAAACACACAAGAATTCAATACTGCGCACAAAGGCATAAAACCCGGCCCTGATTCATGCATCGGCTGTCATGACCCTCACGGAGGCGCAGACAAAAAACTTCTGTACCCTGTAAATCATAAACCGTTCCATGAAGGCAACTGTAATCCCTGCCACCAAGGGAGGTCGTAATGATGAAAAAGAAATTAACGCTTTCCTTGACACTTACACTTTTTCTATGCCTTGGAACTTATGAAACTGTTTTTTCCAAAGCCAGCTGTTTCAACAGCAAATGCCATGACAAGTCGGCATTCAATAATCGCGTAGTGCACAAACCCGTGGCCAAAAAAGAATGCAACGGTTGTCACAGCCCTCATGTGGCACGCTTCAAAGGGCTGTTGCAGCAAAGCGGGTCCGGACTCTGTTTTTCATGTCACACTGATGAACAAGAATCCTTTACCAGGGACGTGGTACACGATCCTGTACGTCAGGGCAAATGCACGGCATGTCATGACCCTCATTCCACCCAAAGGGCCGGACTGATAAAGGGAAAATTAAATGAAATATGCTTTACCTGTCACAACAAAATTCCGAGACAGTTCAGATTTACGCATTCACCATTCAAAAAGGGGCAATGCATCTCCTGTCACACCCCGCACAACGCTAAGACATACCAGCTTTTAAGGACATCCGGCAATACGGATGACGTCTGTTTTTCATGCCACAAACATCAGGCAATCAAAAATAGCCACAGGGATTTTCCAACGGAACCGAAAAACTGCCTTTCCTGCCACAACCCACACGGCGGAAATGATAAGTCACTGATCAGAAAAGTTCTCCACAGGCCGTTCAAAAAAGGCAAAAAAGGTTGCCGGGAATGTCACATAAACGATAAACCTGTTGGTACGGACACGTGCCTTAGATGCCACAAAGAAATAGAAAAGGAATTCTTCAAAACCCACAGCCATCTGACAAATCGGGCAGGGAACAACTGCACACAGTGTCATTCACCTCATGCATCGGATTCAACAATCATGATCAAGGGCCGTCAGGATCAACTCTGCAAGGACTGTCATAACGATACATTCATAAGGCACAATGACAAACTCTATGTCCACCCCGATGTCCTCATGTGCAACTCCTGCCATGACGCCCACGGCTCAAATGAACCGGCAATGCTGAAAGGCGGAGGGATTGATCTTTGTTCCGGATGTCACAAGGAAGAAGGTGCAAACACGCATCCTGTCGGAGAAAACGTCATAGATCCCAGGACCGGACAAACCCTGACCTGCGTAACCTGCCACGACCCAAAGGGCACGAACTTTAAAAACCAGTTAAAGGCAAGCGGGTCCGAAGACCTGTGTAAACAGTGTCATAATTATTAAGCGAAACAACCGAGCCCCGGCCTCTATTTTAAAAGTAACATGAAAAGATGAACGTCGAACATCGAACATTCAACATCGAATTTTGAATATGGTACTTTTTATTAATTAGATGGAGCGAAGCGACTTCCTGATTCGATGTTCAACGTTGGACGTTCGATGTTCGACGTTCATCTTGAAAAACGTGTCTAACCGAATAAACAAAACATTACCGGACAAATCATGAAAAAATTTCTTATTTTTCCCAGTATCTTGGTCCTGCTGTTTGTAATGACGCCTATCTGGAGCATGCCGGCATTTGCCGGCCCATGGCAGTGGCAGATGTATCTGAAGATGGAGGAGGTTGAAAGCGCCCCTTTGAACAAACCTACCGCCCTTTTCACGGACAAGAGTTCAGGCCGGTATTATATTGTTGACTCGGGCAACAACAGGCTTGTTTCTTTTGACAAAAATGGAAAATTTATCAACGAATTCAACGCAGAAGGCGAGCTTAGGGTTCCCTTTGACATGGTCAGGGATGCCAATGGCCGACTCCTGGTTGTGGAAAAAGAAAAAAACACGATCACCACGATCGACGTACGAAACAAACAGTTTAAAAGACATGTAATCAGTCACAACGGAACCAAAATTTTCCCTGACCGAATTGAAATTGAAGGTGACACAGTCTATCTCCTGGACAAGGCCTGCGGCGATGTACTGGCACTGGATGCGGATCTGAATGTTAAAAAACGCTTTGGATGCACGAATTGTAAATATGGATTTACGGACTTTAAAGTCCGTAAAGGCACGGTATGGGCCTTGGAACGTGAAAGAAAAACTGTGTATCAATTTCACAAAAACGGCGATCCGGTGACAAAAATCCGGCTTAACAAAGCCATTGATTTCCCCTGTTCCCTTGCCGTGGGGCCTGCCGGATTGATATACATTCTTGATCGCCACCAAGGTGTTGTTTCAGTGTTTGACGGTAAGGGAAGGGAAAAATACAACTTTCTAACTTCAGGCCATGCCAGGGGGCAGCTTTATTACCCGGCTGAAATCAGGTTTGATTCCTGGGAACGGCTTTGCGTGGTAGAGGAAGGCAACGGTCGGATCCAGATATTTACTCGCTGATCCGACAAGGGGGAAATGTCATGCGTGCAAAAATTGTATGGGGCTTGATTATCGTCCTGATTTATTTTTTATCGTTGACTGCCTCTGAAGCAAAACTTATCTCTGAAAAATGTGACGTCTGCCATACCATGCACAACAGCCAGGACGGTGTGGAGATGACTTACAATACAGGCCTGAACCCGTCCCTGCTGCGAAACGACTGTATCGGCTGTCATACAGGAACAAATATTACAGGTTCATTCCCGTTTGTTCTTGATACGGAACAAACGCCTGTCTACGGAACAACCGGCACGGATGGCGAATCGAATACACTTGCAGGCGGAAACTTCTACTGGGGCGTATCAAACGATTCAATGGGGCATAATGTGGTAGGCGCTACAACAGACGAAGATCAGACACTCCACCTTACGCCGCCGGGAGGGACCGCTCTCGGCGCACGCCTCGTCTGCGCGGGCCGGTACGGGTGCCATGGAGACCGATCCAAGTCCAACCAGTTTGCCGCCATGAAAAACAGCCATCACTATACTAAACCACAACTCTGGCAGGACGGGTCGACCATTGCCGAAAGTTACCGTTTTCTGGATGGTATTCAGGGATTCGGACACACAACATATGAGTACCGTCCCTCCCGTACAAGCCACAACAAATATTACGGCAAGGACCGTTCTCTAGAAACAGACAATGCGGCAGGTACGATCAGCAGCCTGTGTTCGCAGTGCCATGGCGATTTCCACAACGGCAGCGGGAATGTGGCGCCGGGCAGTTTCAGCGGGGGCGTCTGGTTTAGACACCCGACCGACTTTGACATGGGAAGCTCGACCGGCAGCGAATTCGATTCCTATAACGGTGGAAGCGGGGAATTTAACCCATACAGCGTGATTTCCCCTGTAGCAACCGCGAATACCGGGGCGACAGTCAACCAGACGGTCTATGCAAGTTCGGACGATGCCATTGTCATGTGCCTTTCCTGCCATCGTCCTCACGGGACGCCATACTCCTCCCTGCTTCGATGGAACTACAAGGCATGGCCCGGCGTGGAAGGTTATAACGGTTGCGCAATATGCCACACGGAAAAAGATTGATAGCAACTCAGGTTATCCGGTTCCAGGTTCAAAGGTTAAAGGCTGCTATCCTTCCAACCTTTGAACCTCTGAACCCTAAACCTCTGAACCTTTAAAAACTGAACATGAAATCAACAAATATCCTTAAATTCCGTCCCCTATTTCTCCTGCTCCTCTTAATCCCAATCTTTTTGTTTTTTTTCAGCGGCTGCCTTCCAACCGGGACGGCTGGAAATTCAGCCGGAAAAACCTTATGGCACAAGGGGAGCAACCAGGCGGCAAGGCTTTCGATTTTTCTGAATCTCAAAAAAACGTTCGGTCCTGAAATCAACATGGATATCACAACTGTAGAGATCCATTCCAATGGCGTCTGGCGCCCTCTGACTTCCGGCGCTGTTGAGATCGACGCAGTCAAAATCGGTATGGGCCAGGTATTTGTCGCAGGACATGATGTGCCGGCAGGTCGTTATGACAAGATAAAATTCACATTGGAAACGGCCGCTATACACAAAGGGAATAAAAAAGCCCACCTGAAACCGGACAATCCTGAGATTGAAGTTGCCCTTCCTGCCGGCTTGACTGTCTCTAAAGGCGACAGCAGATCACTTTTCGTGACATGGGATACCGAGGCATCTCTTACTGATGACGGCGGTCTGGCGCCGGCCTTCAGCATTGCCGAACAGACCATTCCCCTGGTTGCGGATCTTGCCTTTGCGGCATGCCCGCGAATCAATACTCTCTATCTGATCAGAACTGATAAAAACCAGGTATGCGGCTCCATCGGCGTTGGCGGGCATCCCTCCTATCTGGCGGTAAATCCATCCAACACTTATCTATATGTCCTGGCAGCCGGGGATTCCTCGATCAAAGTCATTGAACTTTCCACCCACAGGACCGTGGATATCATTAAACTGCCGACGACTCTGAAACCTACCTTTATGACGGTAAGTTCAGACGGGAGATCCGCCTATCTCCTGGATGAACGGGGAAACAGACTTGTCCTTTTAGATCTGCCAAGTGGAACAATCTCCAACAGTGTCATACTGGGCCATCGGCCACGATATGCTCTCTGCCTGCCGGACCATAACCAGCTTGCCGTGTCCTCTTCCATGTCACAGTCAGTCTATCTCGTTGATCCTGTAAAACTTACGACCGAGAAAATCATCTCAGTGGGCAGCGACCCGCAGGGCCTCCTCGTCTGGAACGACCTCCTGTACATAGCTGAAAGCAGGTTAAATACCGTTACAGTGTACGATTTAAAAGAGCATCAAATACTGAAACGCATCAGGGTCGGTTCAATGCCGAGGAGGCTTTTCAATACGGGAAACACAATTTTTGTAGCCAATTATAAAAGCGGAGACCTCTCAACCCTTGTACCAGGCCGATTAACTGCCTTCAGGACAATAAAAACAGGAAACAAACCGCTTGAAATGACGTATTCAGAAAATCAAAGGTGGCTTTACGTCGGTGATGAGGGGAGAGGGGAGATAACCGTGATTGACAACACATCCAAACGGGTTGACCGCAGGATCATGCTTGGAACCCCTCCAAGGGGCCTGGCAGTACTGCGGTAAGCGTTCACCAGCACCGCATCTGCACGCGATCAGGGCGTCCGGCATAGGACTACTATAGCCGGACGCCCTGATCACGCACAGCTGCAGCACTGGTAAACGCTTACCGGCTAAAGCCGATAAATTGTGTGGGCAGACTAAAGTCAGTCTCCGCCGTTCGGCGGACTAAAGCACTTAAATTGAATTAAAACGCTTCTCCCAGATTCAAGTGGACGCGGAATTCGGGGGCATCGGGATCCTGGGGATTCAGTTGGTATCCGATGTCAAGCCTGATTGGTCCTACGGCCGTATGGTAGCGCAGTCCAAATCCAACGCAATGTCGCAGTTTGTCAAAATCAAAATCATATGGGTCCGGATAAACGTTTCCAGTGTCAAAAAAAAGCACGCCATTTAGCTCTTTAACCAGCGGAAAACGTAACTCCAGGCTGCCTTCAAACAGTGAATACCCGCCGACCGGATTTCCATAATCGTCCATTTCCCCAAGTTCCTCATAAGGATATCCCCTGACGGAACTTGCGCCACCGCAAAAAAAACGCTTTGAGATAGGGATATATTCATTGCTTTGTATAGGATCAACAGTGCCCATTGTAATCCTGGCAGCCATCACAACGTCTCGCGAGGAAGTGTTTCCGTCCGACCTTTTGTAAACAGGATAATACCCCCTTAACTCAAGGAGATGGCGTAAAAATTCTATCTCCGATCCAAACGACGATAAGGCTGGTTCAAAGACATATGAAAAATGCAGCCCCTTGGTGGGATTGAAGACATTGTCAACATGTTTCCACTTGCAGCCGGCCTCCAATGAAGATACGATGAAATTTACGTCCTCTTTCCTTCCAAAATCCTCTATAGCCTTTTCCGTGATACCGCCTGGCAGTTTTGTGGTGTGGTTTGTTTCTATATTATGGGCAACAAACTGGCTCAAATACGGAGTCCAGGCCTTTGACACGGTAAATTTTGAAAAATAGCGCCTGTTATTAAAGCTCTCCGCATATTCAAACTCAGCGCCGGCCTGATGTGTAAGAGTTAAATCGTTTTTTCCCATAAAATAGGGGTTCTTGAACTCTGATTCCAGTATACTTAAAATTGATGAATACTTCCCGGTAAAGGTAAGTGAATAACCTCGATTCAGTAAGTTGCGCCAGCCAAGTTCGGCGCGAAGCCTGAGTTTCTCCTCTGTGCCGTAACCTATTCCAAGTCTTAAAACCCTGGGGGGTTTTTCCTTGACAATAACGACCAGGGCGACCCCCTTAGAATCATCCTCCGGCCAATACGGCCTGATCACCACGGAACTGAACAGATCCAGATTATAAAGCGCCCGCTGGTCGTCCTGAATCCTTGTGAGCGAATAAAGTTCAGCGGGTTTTACCTTTATTTCCCGAGTTATAATATGAACGGCAACCGAGTCATTGCCGCTGACGGACACCTCGGAGACATGGAACTGCATGCCCGGATCGATTTTCAACCGCAGCTCCGCCTGGTGTTCTTTCTTATAGACCTGCACATTCCCACGTACCTCAACCTGACCGAAACCGTGGTCCGCAAAAAATATTGAAAGGAGTTTCTTGGTGGAATTGTAGGCAAGGGTGTCAAAGATATCGCCCACATTTAAGGGGAGATCTTCAGGGATTTCGTAGGGCTGGTCAGCTTCACAGTCCGATATATCAATCTCGAATAAAACGACACGGGTGGGCTCGCCCTCATCGATATCGAGATGAATAGATGAACCGGTTCCACCGTTGCCGCCAGTGGACAGAGTGTGAGATACTTTGACATCGTAATAGCCTGCAGAGTGATACAACTGGACGATACGCTCCAGGTCCCCCTCAAACGTCACGGAATCAAAGAGGGCATCCTTCCAGAATGCCACTCCCCTTTCCTTTATAATCATGAATTCCTTAATTTCATCACTACTGAAACGGGATGCACCGGTAATGGACACTCTGGAGACGTGGCTGTCCGCCTGATCCCCGGCATTACAATCCAGGGCGGAGAGCATCAAAGGGCATAGCAAGAGCATGCCCCATAAGAGTATGAAGAGAAATCTGGATGGAGACACGTGTAGGGTTCAGGGGTTCAGAGGTTCAGGGTTCAGGGGTTTCAAGGGTTGTAAGGATAAAAGCCTTTAAATCTGGAGCCTTTAAACCTTTGAACCTTAAGGTCTGACGAGCAGCCAGAAACGAATGGCCGTTCTGCCTGTATTTTTTTCCTTTGCGCTCACTGCAACGCGATTTGAACGTCTTTTAAGAACAGAAGAATTACTGATACAAACAACATCCTTTTCAAGAATTCCCTTATTCCATCCCAGTTCACTGACATAGATGCCAAGACTCCCGGTCCGGTATCTTTCAGGATGAACCAGACGGGCACAAAAACAAGCCGGCGCCGCCTCGGTAAATGGATCAAGATCCGGCGTCATATCGGCAATGGGCAGATCAACCCTTTCCAGCACGGATTTGAAATGGCTCATGGAGGCCCAGTCGTTCCCAAGTATCGGTTCCCTTGGGATCATGAACAGGTCGGTCTGTTTGCTTACAGAACCGGGATCCTGAGTGAACACGGCCTCATACCCCTGGGCCCCGGCCTCTTCCATGACTATGTTGTTGTATTCACCGTAAGGGAGGGCAAGATACCTTGGCCGGTATCCGAGTTCTTTTAAAAGGATTTCCGATCCTTTGGCAAGATCGGCTGCGATCCACGCCCGATAAGCGGCATCATCCATACCCTCGGGCCGGTCGGCGAGCCTGTGGTGTGAATAAGTGTGGTCCTGAATATCCACTCCGGCGGCAGCCAGTTCGCGTACCTGGTCCCAGGTTACAAAATCCTTATATTTGCGGTTGATTGCCTTTACATTTAAAAAAATGGTAAATGGATAACCAAAGGATTTAAGAATAGGCCAGGCATCATTGTAAACGCTTAAATATCCGTCATCAATTGTAATCACAGCCGTTTTTGCCGGAATCGATCGGCCGTTTTTCAGCGCGTTCACAACCAAAGATATGGGAATGACCTGGTAATCATGATCTTTAAGATAGGCCATCTGTTCCCGGAAACGATCCACGCCAACATTAGTAGTGGGATATCGGCTGTCACCAAAGCGATGATAAACAAAAATCGTTACATTTCCGGAAACCGTGTCAAAAGCCCCGGCCCCTGACCCGTAAAACAGTACCAGTAAAAAAAATATGAGATTAGAACAAAGCGGCGTAATTAAGAGCAGTTTACGAATTCCGAATAT
>JAIWHJ010000011.1:0-12903 GCA_048629695.1 Promethearchaeota archaeon | reverse complement strand
CGCTGAACATAATGCCCTATGGGCAAAGACACAGAACAATTAATTTCTTCGTCATTCCGGCATGTAGTTAGCCGGAATGACGATGGTTCATCCTGTGCGAATCAGCGAAACTTTGTTTTTCCGATACATCAAGATTAATGCCAATATCCCTAATTTGGGAGAACTATTTTTCGAAAACTTGAGTAGTTAGAGGATGTTAGGATTGAAGTTCAGGTCTGAGTGGTAGGTAATCTTCGATAATTACCTACCACGTTCAAATCTGACCTTGTCGCAGAACATGTTAATCCTGTGCAAACAAAACCATTTTCGATGTTGGATTTGGCAATATTAAATCAGGGCAACCGAGCGGGGTCTTGTCTATTATCAAAAATGGCGTGTACTACTATTTCCCTTTTTTCAATGGTATAAAAAATTGAGAAAGGAAACCGGCGTGTCAAAACACGCCTAAAATCGCTATGATGTTTAGCGTACAATTTGGGCATCTGAAGGATTGTGGTAATTGCTGCTTCCACACAGTCAAGAAATTCAAAACCTAAACCATACCGTTGACTTTCATACCATGTAAAGGCAATATCAAGGTCAATTCTGGCCTTGCCGGTATAGCGCAGTTTCATTTATACCTTTCCCTCAATTCGCTATGAACATCCTGCCAGTTATGCAGTTCCATTTTACCTTGTTTATAATGCTCATATCTTTTTTCAAGCTCATTTTTTTGCCACTCAGGCATTGTCAGTTTGCCACTATCCCGACTAATTGAATCCCAAATATCCTGAGCCAAAATCAACTTTTGCGGTAGGCTTAACTTATTTACCTCAAAAGCAATTTGTGCTGGTTCCATTTTTTCCTCCTATAATTTCAGAGATCGTAGGGACAGTGGGACATTCTTTTAAAATTCAACAACTCAACTTATCCCCAATCTATCCCTCTGTGGCAATTAAATTGTTAAAGAATGTCCCCATCTCCCCCTAGAAAGTGTGGGAGGTGGATCCTTTCGAATGTCCGCACTGCCATGCCGAGATGAAGATCATTAGCTTCATCAGCAAATCCCAGCCGGAAGTGATTCGGATCTAATCAGTCGTGCTCCAAAAAATCCGTCCAGCTCTTGTTCGGTGGAAACGGTTCGGAAAAAGCCGTTATCATCTACAAACCCATGACAGGATAACGGCAGAAATTTATTGCAGTTTGACAATGAAAAATCCGGATGGCGGGCAAGAAAATCGCTGACAACCTCCTCGTTTTCCTCGGGCTCCATGCTGCAGGTGATAAAAACAAGGAAGCCGCCGGGGGAGACCATGTCCGCCGCAGTATCTATCAGGGAAATCTGAATGTCATGAAAGCGGCGCAGATCATCCGGGCGCCGGTTCCAGCGAATATCCGGATGACGCCTTATGACTCCCAGCCCGGAACAGGGGGCGTCAATAAGTATCCCGTCATAGGCGCCCCTATGTTCAAGGCTTAATTCCTCAAGTCGCGAATTATAAATAATCACATGTTCGGAACACCCGAGCCGTCCCAGATTCTCTTTAAGCAGCCTTGCCCTCTGATTGCCGGGTTCAACCGCCGCAATGGAACTTTTCTCCGGGAGCATTCCTGCCAGTTGACAGGTCTTTCCCCCAAGGCCGGCGCAGCCGTCAAGATATTTTTTTCCTCCTTGCAAAGGGCCCATTAGAAGCGTTGCAAGCTGGGCTGCTTCATCCTGAACAGCAAAAAAACCTTCTTTATAACCAGGGATCTCTGAGACCGGCCCCTTAATATCTTGGACGCGCACTGATTCAGGGGCAAACGCTCCTGCCCGGGCGCTGATTCCTGCACGGCTGAGTTTTTCAATCAACTGATTCTTTGTGATCGCTTTTGTATTGACCCGGAGGTTTAAAGGCGCCTGAGTGTTGTTTCTCCGGCAGATCTCAATGGTTTTTTTACGGCCGAACCGTTTATGCCAGCGTTTATAAATCCATTCCGGATGATTCAATATATCATGGATCGGTATGGACGAATCGCTTACATCCCACGGATCAGGCAGGTTTTCACGGTCACGGTCAACGCTCCGAAGCAGGCCGTTTACAAAATTGACCAGCCATTTGGGCTGGCGGGCTGCTTTTATGGCCTTGACGCTCTCATTGATTGCTGCGGAAGTCGGAATCCGGTCCATGAAAATAAGCTGAAAAAGACCAACACGCAACGCCTGCAGGGTCCTTGTCTTCATTTTAAGAAGCGGGTAAGTTGAATAATCAGCCACGACCCGGTCCAGATATGTACGCCACCGAATAACCCCGTAAACCAGGGCAAAGGCCAGGTGGCTGTCGCGGGGATCGGCCGCAGGAAATCGCTTGAGATATCGTTCCATAACAATATCCACCGCCTGTTTGGACTCCTCCCACTTACACAGAACCTCAATGGCTATGAATCTTGCGCCCTGTCTCATTCCTTCAAACCAATTACCGAAGCAAACCGGCCGGTTGTCTTGTCCCGCCGGTATGAAAAATAATCGTCATTGCAGACGGTACAGAGCCTGGAACTGAAAATTCTCTCCTTCCCGACCCCTGCATCGCGCAATTGATCGAATGTGATCTCCCAGAAGTCAAAATAATCGGGCCTTACCTGATATGAGTGCATGTAAGAGGGCAGTTCATTGCGAAATCCGACAAATTCCGCGCAGCAGGGGCCGAGCGACGGGCTTAACGCTGCCTTGAGATCCGCCGGATTTGTGCCGTAGGCATCAGTCATTGTTTCAATGGCGGCCCTGATCACATTAGCCGTGCTGCCCCGCCACCCGGAATGAACGATCCCAACCGCGGGACGCACGGGGTCGAATAATAAAACCGCCTGGCAGTCCGCCTGCTTAACCAGGAGGCCTGCCCCACGGGAGTCAGTCACAATGGCATCATATCCATCAACCTCAAGATCATAAGACGGGCGTCCTTCCAGGACGAACACTCGATTTCCGTGTACCTGCCGGGCGGACACCAATATCCGAGAATCAAGAACCTGCTTGATCCTCGCATGGTTCTCCCTGACGTTGCCTTCAGCATCACCTATACCGAGCCCCACGTTCAACGAATCAAAAGGCGCCGGGCTGACCCCACCCCTGCGGCTGAAGACCCCATGAAATATTTCCGGTACGGACAGGGATTTAAAGACCAGATAATTAATGTCCCTAACTTGCCTGAAATAATAGTGCATAGAATAAAAAAAATGTTGTCAAGCCCGAAGGTTATGGTAATTATGTCGAGACTACTCAGGTGGATAGGCTGAAGAAGGAAAATTTTTTGAAACAAATCATGCGTGATCACACAACTTAGGAACCATTTTAATGTATTTTCAGGATATTATTCGCGAGTTAAACAATTTCTGGGCGGAAAAGGGATGCGTGATCCAGCAGCCCTATGATATGGAAGTAGGCGCCGGCACGTTTCATCCCGCAACCCTGCTTCGCGTCCTGGGACCCGAACCGTGGAAGGCGGCCTATGTCCAGCCGTCCAGGCGCCCTACGGATGGAAGATATGGTGAAAATCCCAACCGCCTTCAACACTATTACCAATATCAGGTGGTAATTAAACCTTCTCTGCACGACATTCAAGAGATTTATATTGACAGCCTGACAAGATTCAACCTTGACCCTTTAGAACATGACATCAGATTTGTCGAGGATGACTGGGAATCACCTACCCTCGGCGCATGGGGGCTTGGTTGGGAAGTCTGGCTCGACGGCATGGAGATAAGCCAGTTCACATATTTTCAACAGGCCGGGGGAATTGATCTTCATCCTGTGACCGTTGAAATCACATACGGCCTGGAGCGGATTGCCATGCATCTCCAGGGAGTCGACAGCGTATACAATATCGCCTGGAACAACGAAGTCGACTACGGACAGATTTTCCAGCAGGCTGAAAGGGAATTCTCCACATTCAATTTTGAATTCGCAAACGTTAAGGCACTTATCTCATTCTTTGACACGTACGAGGCCGAGGCTTTAAAACTGGTTGAAAACAGCCTTATTCTGCCCGCATATGATTACTGCCTGAAATGCTCCCATACCTTTAACCTGCTGGATGCCCGAAAAGCAATAAGTGTCGCCGAGCGGACCCGCTACATCGGCAGAATCAGAAACATCGCAAAAAAGGTTGCAAGGAGCTACACCATTCAACGGGAGGAAATGGGATATCCCCTGATGCCTGCCGGAGATTCAACGAAAAAAGAAAATCAGCTTCCAGTCGCGGCATCAAGAAGCTGATTTTATTAAAATTTCATGGTTGGCGGAGTAAATATTCGGCTTGATGCCGGAAAATAGCTAAAACCACCAAACTGTAAATGTTTGGCAGCGCTTCACAGGGAAGGGTAGAGCTTACCAGCTTAACAAATACGAACCATTATTTCGGCCCCATTCCTAACCTGAAATCATGTGACGGAAGATTATAGCACAGGATAAATAAATTTCAGATGTAAATAATAATATGGTTTACACGCTTTTTACAAACCAGCCAATTTTTTATCGAGTAATGGCAGACTCTCTTCAACCATGTTTTTGAGGCAACAAAAAGCCGCGCCCTGGCGCATCTGAAGAAGCCGGTTCAGCGACTCGGCCGCTGGTTTGATGTAGCGGATAAAAAACGATTTTTTTCTTTTTTGTGAAAGAAATGAAAATGCGCCAAGTATCTGAAGATTCCTCTGAATCGCCAAAAAGTAGTATCCTTTACAAAACCGATCGGAATCAATTGGAATGTATTTTTCAAGTGAAGAGAGATAACAGGAAAGCAAATCATTCTGAAATTCAATGGGAAGTGAAGCGTATGGGTCAATCAAGAGTGATGCGAGGTCATAACCAAGCGGGCCGAGACGCGCGCCCTGAAAATCAATGATCCTGATTTTCCCTTCATGCACCATGAGATTCCTTGACTGAAAATCTCTGTGCAGAACGAAATCGGAAGGCTCCTGCGCGACCCGGTCGGCCAGATGATGAAATTCTCCTTTTAGATCGTGTGAACGGTCATCTCCGCTTAGAAACTCCTGCCAGTACTCCCGAAAAAAGTAGCCTGATTCCTTATCAAGCATCACGTTCCTGTCATATTGCGCAGTCTCCCAACAGTGACGTTTATCAAAACCGTCTCCGGCCGTGACTTGCAGGCGTACAAGTGACTGAACAGCCTCCTGATAATATTTTATGATATCAGGAGATAAACCTGATTTTGTCACAAGATCATGGAGTTTGAGATCACCGAGATCCTCAAAGAGCACTGTTCCTGATGATTCCTCAAAAGCAAGGATTTTCGGAACAGGAACACCTCGCGAATAAAGATAGGTCCCGATCCCATGGCAGGCCCGGGCCTCCGCCATCCCGGCAGGGCCTTCCAAAGACGGCAGGACTGCCAGGACTCGGTCCCCGTGTTTATGACACACCCTGAAAAACCGCCTCTGGGACCCATCTCCGGAAAGGACGTTTACCTGCCAGTCAGGGACTGTCTTGAAATCATTTCCTCTAAGTAATTCAAAAATGACCTTGATCTGTTCTGATGACAGCATAGACGGCCTTATAATGGAAAAAGGTTGCAGGGGTTCAGAGGTTCAGAGGTTCAGGGTTCTGGTTTAAAAAAGATTGCGAAGCGATCAACCTTGAACCCAATAAACCTTTGAACCCTGAAACCCTTAGTGTCTTATACGACTATAGTATCACTTAATACGGCCCCGGGTTTTACTTCCGCGCCATCCCATACGACAACGCGAGTCAGGGTGGCGCCTTTTCCTACTTTTGCACCCGCGCCGATCGAGACCCAGTCATTCAGTCCGACTTTCGAGCCCATGATTGCGTCCGGACTTATAAAAAACGGATTACCAGTAACAGACTCCGCTGTTTTCAGATTTTTACCAGTTAACAAAGCAGCGTGAAGATCAAGGTAATCTGCCGGGGTTCCTATGTCTGTCCAGAAATGGTCCTTTACCACAAAACCCCGGACTGTGCTCCCTCTGGAAATGAGCGCCCGGTAAAGGTCAATTATATTATAAAAGGAACCCGGAGGTATCTGTTCGAGGATCTCCGGGTTTATCACGTGAATTCCGGTAAAGGCGAGCTTTTTCGCCTCACATGAGTCTCTATGGCGCCCTGTCTCATCCCGGAACGTGGAAACAAAGCCCATAATCCGGCCATCTTCAGTCACTGAAACATTGTTGAACCTGGGACAGTCATGAAGAACCAGTGTGACTGGATTGCCTGATGCAATGTGATGCTCATAAACCCTGGAATAGTCAATATTATGATAGATGTCACCGTTTGTGACCAACACGGGCCCATTGGCAAAGCCGTGCATGGCCAGACGAAGTCCGCCTCCGGTTCCCAGTTCCCTGTCTTCCATCTGTACTCTGATGTCTGCCCGGTCGCGTAAAAAATCGGCTATCTGATCGCGTAAATGAAAGGCGTTGACCACGATCGAACGGGTCTCCCGGCTATTGCTCATCTCTGTACACGGAAATGCCAGGCAAAGCTGTTTTATGATCAACGCGAGAAGCGGCCTGCCAAGAACCGGAAAAAGAGGTTTGGGGCGCACAAGAGAATAGGGCCTGAGCCTGGTACCAAGACCGGCAGCCAGGATCATGGCATTAATGGAAATCATCTAGGGAGGTTAAAATTCCAATTGTCCATCTGGGAGTTCCTGGATTCCGATTACAATAATACCTGCTTTGTCGGCCAGCCTTATCACTTCTTTTCCGTCAAATAAAAGTGCCTGGCCGGTCTCTACTGCAAGGACTTCCGCCTTGACCGATGTCATGCTGTCGATCGTATCGGTTCCAATGGCCGGCAGGTCGAAACGGAAATCCTGGCCCGGCTTTTTCACCTTTACAACCACGGCCTTTTCGCGGCCCAAAGCCCCGCCTCGTTTAATAGCGGCATCAGTGCCTTCAATCGCCTCAACAGCCAGCACTGTCCGGTCCCTCACAACCACACATTGACCAATGTCCATCCGGCCGATCCCGCGGGCAATTTGCCAACCGAACCTGATATCGTCAATATTGGAAGCCGAAGGAGATTTTCTTGTCAGAATCCCTTTTGGGAAAAGGAACTCTTTCAGATAAAGCGTGGATTCGAGAACCTTGATTCCCTCTTTTTCCAGTTCACCCGCAATTGCCCGGAGAATGGCATCATCCTGCCTGATATCAATCTTATTCCAGAGGGAGAGGCCCTTTAAATCGGGCAGGATGTCATAAAAAATCCTTGTTTTGGTAATAGTGCCCAGAAAGACCGTGCTTGTGACGCCCTCATTTTTGAAAAATTTGATGATTTTACCAAGCTGCCCAAGTTTTATCCAACAAAAACGGTCAGCTATCTCTTCAAGATCAGGCCTTGATTCACCCTTATGGGCCACAATAACAACCTTGCGGCCCTTTTTTTTAGCAGCCCCGGCAAAAAGCAGAGGAAACTGACCTCCACCGGCAATAATGCCGATTTTTTCACTTATTTCCGGCATTTCTCACTACGCTGCGTTTTGAAGTCTTGAAAAAGACAACAAGTTTTTCAACAAGCTCATTATCAGGATTCTCTGCAATCGCCTTGTCCAGCGCATCCTGCAAGAGAAGCCCCGGGGTCCTGAAGATGATTCGAAAAGCCTTGTTCAGTCCCTGGATTGTGGCCTCATCAACACCGCACCGTTTGAGTCCGATGCTGTTTATACGCGTAACCCGCATCCCGGACCTGGTCCCGGCAAGGATGATAAATGGAGGCACATCCTGATTTATCCCTGAAAGGCCGCCGATAAATGAATGCATGCCTATCCTGATAAATTGCTGAACAGCGACAAGTCCACCCATTGTAACATGATCCGCAATTTCAACATGCCCGCCTAACGTAGCGGCATTTGCCATGATAATATGATCGCCGATAATGCAGTCATGGGCTATATGCGCGTAAGCCATAAAGAGATTATTGCTGCCCACGGTCGTGACCTTGTGACCGGAAACCGTCCCCCTGTGCATGGAAACATATTCACGGATCTGATTATCATCACCTATCACGAGACTGGTATCTTCACCTCTGTACTTAATATCCTGGGGCGGGGCGCCGATTGTTGAAAACGGTCCGATCCTGTTTCTCTCACCGATAGTGGTTGTTCCCGAAATGACCGTGTGAGGCAGTATCTCGGTATCAGCACCGATCTTCACACCATTTTCTATTATTACATAAGGTCCGGCTGAAACTGAACCGTCCAGTTCAGCCCCTTTATCAATTATCGCGGTTGAATGTATTTTCATATAGGGTTCGCCATCATGACAAGGTTGTCATCAACTGTGCCTCTGCCGCAAGCTTTTCATTTACAAAGGCCTTTCCTTCGAGTTTAAGGATTTTACTTTTTCTCTTGTAAATTGCCAGTTCAAAAATCAATTGGTCTCCAGGCGTGACAGGCCGGCGGAACCTGGCGCGGTCCACGCCGGCAAAATAAAAAATTCCCTCCCCGATCTTTTCAGGAAAGGAAAGTATGCCTAAAATACCGCCGACCTGGGCCATGCCTTCTAATATAAGCACACCGGGCATGATCGGCTGATCCGGAAAATGTCCTTGAAAGTACGGCTCATTTATTGAAACGTTTTTAAGTCCCTTTATCTTGACGCCAAGCTCAATCTCCAAAATGCGGTCCACCATTACAAACGGATAACGATGTGGAAGCAATTTAAGAATTTCGTTGATATCCAGTTTTTCCGGAGAAGTTTTCATATGAAGTCCTCACTCATCTTTATCATGCTTTTCAGAATCATGCCTGTATGCGGATAATTCAGCAACCTTTTTTTTAAGGTTCCGTAGATCGCGGACAAGGTCGGGCAGCGAGGAAAATGCGGTTGATGCCCGCAGCCACTGTTTATGAGGCATAGCCGGAAAACCGGAAACCACAACGCCCTTTTCCACATCCTTTACAATGCCTGTTTTTCCCGCCGCCATCACCCGGTTTCCAACATGAATCATCCCTGACACCCCGGCCTGGCCTCCTAATACGACACCATTCCCCAGAACTGCGCTGCCGGCGATTCCGACCTGGCCGGCCAGCAGGGACCCCTCACCCACGGTTACATTATGGGCCACATGCACCAGGTTGTCTATCTTGGTTCCCTGCTTAATCCGCGTTTTTCCGAAAGTGGCCCTGTCCACACTGACGTTTGAACCTATCTCAACGTCGTCGTCGATCTGAACGATTCCCACGTGAGGACGCTTTACGTGGCGCCCATGTTCATCGGCTACATAACCGAAACCATCGCTGCCGATCACCGTACCGCTGTGAATAATAACGCGCGCTCCGATCCTGCAGCCATGCTCGATCGTAACATTGGAATGGAGAATAGAGTCCTCACCGATTTCCACATCATCACCGATCACTGTTCCAGGGTTAATCACAACCCTTTTCCCAAGCAGTACCCTGTCACCCAGGACAGCCATGGGTTTGATTGTGATCTCATCAGGAATATTGCAGTCCGAACCTACGTGTGCGGAAGGGCTTATTCCCTTGGCAACAAAAGATTCCTTTAGAAAATGGGTGTGGATGAGCGCGGCTGCCAGATTTGGATCACGAACCCTGATAATCGGCTTGTCCGTTTTCTCTATGTCATTGGGCGCAATAACCGCTGAAGCCCCTGTTGTGACTATCTGAGGAAAATATTTACGGCCTGTCACAAAGGTAATCTCACCCTTGCCCGCGGAATCAAGATCCGACAAACCATGTATCAAAAGATCCGGGTCGCCCTCAAAGGTTCCCCCGACCATTTCAGCGAGTTGTTTTAATGTTCTGACTTTATTCCCCATTAGTCTCACTTTTGGGCGAACCAAAAAAACGGGCCGATTTCCCGAATGGAAAACTAAAGCCCGTTTTATAAAAGAAAAGGGTAACTACTACAATAAAAAATGGTGCGATTTGTCAAGAAATAAATCTAAACGCGCTCTTCCCCGCATACCGGCTTGCAGCCCCGAGTTCGTCTTCAATTCTCAACAACTGGTTGTACTTGGAAACCCTGTCGGTTCTGGAGGGAGCTCCCGTCTTGATCTGGCCGGTATTTAAAGCCACGCTCAAATCAGCGATCGTTGTATCTTCGGTCTCGCCCGAACGGTGCGAGATCACACAGGTGAATCCGGCGCGGTGAGCCATCTCCACGGCATCGATAGTCTCGGTCACCGTACCGATCTGGTTCAGTTTAATCAGAATGGAATTGGCGGACTTTTCCTTGATCCCCTTTTCCAGGATCTTGGTATTGGTGACAAAAATGTCATCGCCGACTATCTGGATTTTGTTTCCAAGAGCTGTCGTCAATTTACTCCATCCTTTCCAGTCGGCCTCGGCCAGTCCGTCCTCAAGAGAGATCAACGGATATTTTTTGACCCAATTTTCATAAAAGGCGATCATTTCGTCCACGGATTTTTTCGGATTTTTTTCCGCGGAAAGGACGTAACATTTTTCTTTTGCGTCATATATCTCACTTGCAGCCACATCCAGACCAATGCAAAGATCCTCTCCTGGTTTATATCCTGCCTTTACGATTGCCTCGAGAAGCGATTCCATAGCCTCTTCGTTTGAACGTAAGTTAGGGGCAAAGCCGCCCTCATCGCCCACTGCTGTCTGATGTCCTGCCTTCTTGAGCACAGCCTTTAAGCTGTGAAAGGTCTCAACACCCATTCTTAATGCCTCGGCAAACGATTCAGCGCCCACGGGCAGGACCATGAATTCCTGTATATCGACATTGTTGTCGGCATGTGCGCCTCCGTTTAATACGTTCATCATGGGAACCGGAATGACTTTGGCGTTGACACCGCCAAGATATGTAAAGAGCGGCAGCCCCAGCTCATCCGCCGATGCCCTGGCCACTGCCATGGAAACACCTAAAATCGCATTAGCGCCCAGTTTTTTCTTGTTTTCAGTGCCGTCAAGACTCAACATCGTCTGGTCGATTATGACCTGCTGGGTTGACTCAAGCCCAACCACGGCGGATGCGATCTTTTCGTTCACATTGGAAACAGCCTTTTGAACCCCTTTTCCCATATACCGTTTTTTGGTCTTATCCCTTAATTCAAGGGCCTCTCTCTTGCCTGTGGAGGCGCCGGAGGGAACCAACGACCTGCCCGTGGCGCCGGTATCAAGATAAACCTCAACTTCAACTGTAGGATTTCCCCGCGAATCAAGAACTTCTCTTCCCAAAACACCGATTATCTCACCCATTTAGCTTCTCCCATACCTTATGTTGATAATTCAAAAACATGCCCAAAATCCGTCATCATTAATAATTTTATAAGCTCTAACTTATTAAAATTATTGATCCCGTGCAACGGACATTGTCATTCGTCATTAGTCACTTGTCATTCGTCACTCGCCGGCCCTAATTGACCACACTTCCCATCTTGAATATCGGCAGATACATGGAGACGACCAGCGTCCCGATCATTCCTCCGAGAAAGACCATCATAAAAGGCTCGATCATGGCTGTCATATTTTCAACGGCCTGATCGACCTCTTCGTCATAAAAATCCGCAATTTTTTCAAGCATCGTGTCCAGTGCGCCCGTAGATTCACCGACATTGATCATCTGAATCACCATACTTGGAAAAACTCCCGTCTCCTCCAGGGGCTCGGCAATTGTTCGCCCTTCGGAAATAGCGTCGGCCACACGAAAAATTGCAATTTCGATAATCTTATTGCCCGCAGTCCTTCCAACCACATTCAACGATTCCAGAATAGGCACACCGCTCTGGAGCATAGTGCTTAGCGTCCTTGTAAATTTTGCAACCGCAACTTTTTTTATCAAAGTACCGAAGACCGGCAGTTTCAATAAGAGTGCATCGCCTTTAATGCGCCCTTTTTCCGTTGAATATATCTTTTTGAGAACAAAAACTACAAATCCTGCTCCCAACAGAATGAATACAAAATAATGTTGAACAGCATTGCTCATATTCACTACCATCTGGGTGAGTGCAGGCAGTGACGCCCCGAAATCGGCAAACATTTTATCAAAGACCGGAACAACAAATATAAGAATAACTGCGAGAATTACTATGGAGATACAGAGACAGATAAGAGGATAAGTTAGAGCGCCTTTGACCTTTTTGGTAAGCACCATGTTCTTTTCCATGAATATGGCCAGTCGATTTAAGATCGTGTCAAGAATACCTCCCACCTCCCCTGCATCGATCATGTTGCAGTACAGGTTATTAAAGATTTTTGGATGCTTTTTCATAGCATCGGCAAACGTGTTGCCGGTCTCTACATCCCTCCTGATCTCAACCAGGATTTTTTTAAAAGTGACGTTTTCCTGCTGGTCCCCAAGAATCTCCAAACTCTGCACAAGAGGCAGACCGGCATCTATCATGGTCGAGAGCTGTCTGGTAAAAATCACTATATCTTTTGTCGTGACCTTTGGCTGAAAAAATGGAATATTTTCAAATATGTCCTTTGGCGCCTCCTTTACCAGAGAAGGAGTTATTCTCATCTTCTTCAGATGAGCGTGGACAGATGCCTCATTGGGCATATCCATCTTTCCCTTTCGCTTTTCACCGTAGGAATTCTTTCCTTTCCAGATATAGTTCGGCATAGCTCAACTCCTATGAATTAGGAAGGGTGCAATACAAAAAAGTTACATAGTGCCTGAACGAAAACCTCATGAATTACGTTTTTCCTGTCATTGCGAGTAGCGTATCGACGAAGCAATCCCTTGAAAAAAATGGGATTGATTCGTTATACGTTTCTCACTCCTCGCAATGACTGGTCGGAACCAGGGATTTTCGTTCAAACACGAATTACGAATTTATGAATTATGGGCTCGGCAAAAAATAAAATGCTATTCTGTGATATTTGTCGGAAGTGGGACTTTAGTCCAACACAGCTACTGCATCCCTCAAAAGGCGGGACTAAAGTCCCACTTCCGTTTCACATAATGAAGATGCCAAGAAGT
>JAIWHJ010000010.1:0-13585 GCA_048629695.1 Promethearchaeota archaeon | reverse complement strand
AAATCAATATTGTTTATAATGGAATTTGTAATGCAAAAAAAGGTATTGTCTCAGTGCCAATATCACATGTTAAAGACGAGAGTGCTGCTATCATTCATGAAGTAACCCATTTAATAGCAAAACATAAAAACAATAGTTTCTTCTCAGAAGGTTTGGCTGTTTATTTTCAGGAAAGATTTGGGGGATTTCATGGTTTTCCCAATTTTTCTGTACCCCTTGATGATTTAGTGAAGAATCACGAAAATGAACTTATGCACATCGCAAAGTTAAAAAACGATAACGATATTTTTAGACAAGTAGGAACCGAACGACGAAGAATAGCATATATAGAAGCTGGATCATTTATCAATTTTCTGGTTGTAAAATATGGTGAACAAAAATTAGCAGAGTTGCACAATTCAAGGTCTCTTAACTATAAACAAGTCTATGGAAAAGAAATTGAAAAATTGGAAGTGGAATGGAAAAATTATGTTTTGGGGAATCCTTTGATGAAAAAATAAAAATACTACAAATGGAAATTGTGCATTTTGATAAATTCTAATTCTTTTTTTTAAAAATCCCATTCCACGAAGGGGTAAAGGTAAAATAACTTCAAATTTTATTTGCCTTATCCAAAATATAATTACCAGCCACATACTATAAACCTTGATATTTGTCAGTTGCAGTGATATGTATTGATGTGTTATGCCTATATACAAAAATAGAATAATCGAAAAAAAACTAACGGAACTGTTTGCCTATTATCCGGTTGTGGCTGTTCTTGGAGCCCGTCAAGTTGGTAAATCCACCTTGGTGGAGAACCTGTTTGCCGATGTAGCAAGCACCACTGTTTTTGATCCGGTTGTTGATATTGGTAATGCCAGGCAAGATCCTGATTTTTTCCTGCAAAATAATAAGACTCCGGCTTTTTTCGATGAAGTTCAATACGCACCGGAACTTCTCGGGTCAATTAAACGTAAAGTCGACGAGGAAAAGCAAAATGGGCTGTTTATCTTGAGCGGCTCGCAGAATTTATCGGTTCTTAAGGATATTTCAGAGTCCCTTGCCGGCCGGGTTGCTATTGTGAATCTCTGGCCTATGAGCAGAAATGAACTTGATGAAAGTCCTGGAACAGGATTCCTCCAGAAATGGCTTTCAGAAAAAACAGAAGATGATCAGACTCCATCGCCGCCTCAAAGCCGCCCGACATACACATCCATATGGCAAGGAGGATACCCGAAAATTGCTGAATTGCCGGATCATCTCGTTCCAGGGTACTGGCAATCTTACATGCAAACCTATATTGAACGAGATGTGCGTAAAGTTGCGAACATCGGTTCTTTACAGAGCTTTGGTCGTTTTATTGGGCTGTTGGCAGCGCTAACCGCACAGGAGATAAACCACAATCAAATCGGCAGAGAACTGGGGGTGGCCCGAAATACAGCCCTGGCATGGACGGAAATCGCAGAGTCCACATACCAATGGCTCTCTATACCGGCTTTTTCCAGGAATCCACTGAAAAAGATCAGCGGCAAAAAGAAAGGGTTTTTCACGGATACCGGCCTTGTATGCTACTTGCAAAAAATTTCATCTCCTGATGTCATAGCAGGTCATCCCATGCAAGGCCGGCTATTTGAGACATTCGTTGTTATGGAGATAATAAAGCTCATGCAGCAACTGCCCATCCAACCTAATCTCTACCATTTCAGAAGCCACTCCGGGGCAGAAGTAGATCTTATTCTTGAACTCAATGGCATACTTTATCCCATTGAGATAAAAGCCAAAAGCAACCCAAACCGTAGAGACATCCGGGGATTTGCCGCCTTTAGAGATTGTTTTCCTAAAGAAAATATTCACCCCGGTCTCGTGATTTGTGCAATACCATCCATACAAAAATTAAGCGATGAGGCCCTGGCCGTCCCCTGGTGGTTTTTATAGCCTGTTCATTCCTATCCAGTAAATATTCGGCTTGTATGGCAACATCACAAAAAACTCGGTCTGTAAATGTTTGGCAGCGCACCCCAAGGGCACTTCCTGCGGGGCGCTTCACAGGGAGGTGAGCAGGCTGATCAGCAGATAAGCGCAGACTTCGATACTTAGGTATGCTGGGCAGCCTGATCGCCTTCCTGTGGAGTGCTGCCGAATATTTACCCTATCCAGATATTTTACCCTTAATTTTTGAGAAGTTACAACTTTCGACTCACCAGTAAAACAATATGCTATCAATTAATAAACTTAATATTCAGTACGGGAAAAAGCATCTTTTCAGGGATGTTTCTGTTTGTGTTCATCCCAGGGACAGGATTGGACTTGTCGGTGTGAACGGGGCCGGCAAATCTACGCTTTTAAAAATCATGGCCGGTATCATTGAGACCGATCAGGGAGTTGTCACCAGGGCAAAATTGACCAAAACGGGTTACCTTCCCCAGGAGATCGCCTCGGTTGTTTCCGGTCGAACGCTTTACAAAGAGGCTGAGACCGCATTTGTCGAGATCCTTTCCCTTAAAAGCGAGCTTGATGAAACAAATTCGCGATTGCATGACGTTGATCCGGATTCCCCGGAATTTCCAGGGCTGCTTAAGCGGCAGGGGGAACTTCAATATTTAATCGACCAGACGGATATTTTTCGAATCAGGTCCCAGGTTGAAAAGGTTTTAACGGGATTGGGATTTAAGGAGTCCGATTTTGACAGGGAATGCAGAACATTTTCAGGCGGATGGCTGATGCGGCTGCTCCTTGCAAAACATCTGCTTGCCCGCCCCTCTCTGCTTTTACTTGATGAGCCGACTAATCATCTGGATATAGAGTCTCTCACCTGGCTTGAAGAATTTCTGGAATCCTATGACGGCAGCCTGGTAATAATCTCGCACGACCGCGTTTTTCTGGACAATCTTACGACTGCTACCTGGGAACTCAGCCTGGGCAGGCTTATAGTCTACAAGGGCAATTATTCCAAGTATGTTGAGGAAAAAGAGATCCGTCTGCAGGTGCAGCGGGCCGCATATGCAAACCAGCAGGCAATGATCCAGCAGACCACACGTTTTGTGCAACGGTTCCGCGCAAAGTCGACCAAGGCCAAACAGGTCCAGAGCCGTGTGAAACAGCTTGAAAAGATGGACTTAATTGAACTTGAGGATACTGAGAAAAAAATATCATTCCGATTCCCTCCCTCCGCCCCGTGCGGCCGGCTTGCCGTTGAGATCACCAGCCTTTCCAAGGAGTATGGGGCTCTTAAGGTGTTTAAGGACATCACATTTGAATTGAACCGAGGCGACAAGATGGCCGTGGTGGGCGTAAACGGGGCCGGTAAATCAACACTTGTAAGGCTTCTTGCCGGAATTATAAAGCCCACGGGCGGCAAGATCCGACTTGGGCATAATGTCAAGCCTTCTTATTTCGGCCAGCATCAGGCACAGGATCTGGACCCCGGGTTCACTGTGCTTGAAACCATGAACATGGCGGACGCGGATAAGACCGTTACCCAGGTACGTTCATTGCTTGGAGCGTTTTTGTTCCAGGGTGATGACGTAGACAAGAAGGTGATGGTTCTGTCCGGAGGTGAAAAGAGCAGGCTGGCCCTTGCCAAGATGATAGCATCCCCTGCCAACCTGCTGGTCATGGATGAGCCTACAAACCATCTTGATATGATCTCTCAGGAGATCCTGCAGCATGCCATGGCTCAATATGACGGCTCTATTATTGTGGTTTCCCATAACCGTTATTTTTTAGACGGTTTTGTAAACAAGGTACTGGAGATAAAGGACGGCAAGGCAACGATCTTTGAAGGGAATTTGAGTTATTACCTGTACGGAAAAGGCAAGACGGCTTCCTTAAAGGACAGGGGGGAGAGTAGTCAAAAGGAAATCACGAAAGAGAAAAAGAATTCATCCAGGTCAAAGGGCAAGGAGGCCAGACAGGCCCTGGCAAAGATCAGGCAGGAGAAAAACCGCCGCCTGAAACCATTTCAGGATACGGTCCGCAAGGCTGAAAATGAGATCGAAAGCCTGGAGAAAAAAAAGGCAAAACTTGAACAGGTAATGGCAAATCCTGATCTCTACAGCGATGAAAAGGCCTTTGCCGAACAGAGCCGGAAATATGTTGCAATTCAAAGGCGCCTGGAAAGGAGCTACAAGAAATGGGAAGAGGGACAGGCCAGGGTTGAGGAGGTCGAGGCCGAATTTACTTCTAAGTAACAAAATATTCCAGACGCCTTGAAAATAACGTACAAACAAAAACTTGACGAACACTTCAAACAACTTAAACATCGAACATCGAACGTCCAATGCTGAACATCGAATTATGGAAGTCGCTTCGCTTTTTACGATTAATATAGTTAAAGTACCATATTCAATATTCGATGTTGAACGTTCAATGTTCGACGTTCATCTTTTGAACTTAGCGCCCTATCGGGCGAGCTTTTAGGGTGTAATTTATTGTTTTTTCGTAGGGGCCGACCCTTGTGGTCGCCCTGATTCGATTAGGGCGACCACAAGGGTCGCCCCTACGAAAAAACAATATAATTACACCCTAAAAGCTCGCCCGATAGGGCGCTAACTTGATTCTACGTTCCGGGTTCCGTTTCGCTGATGAACCGCCTGCACAGGTTGATGGTTGTTTGGATCTCCGAATCAGTCGGCATATGCTTTGCAAATTTTACAAGGTCGCAATGGGTCAGAAAATCGATCAATAATGCTTTATGTTCCGCACGAAAGCCTTCGGAACTGCTAGCAGCGGTTGCGATCATGCCGGCCCCATACGAATAGTCCGTGGTATGGCCAAGCTCTGCCAGGAATTCCTCGGTTGTCATTTCAGGGGCCCGCAGACTGAACCGGTTTTCAATATAACGGCGCAGGATGTCCGAAACCCTGATGTGAAAAAGCTTGATTCTGCCATCTGCCAGGAGATTTTCGGCCAGCAGTTCCTCCAGAGCCCTGTATGCCGTGAGGTGCGGCGGTTCCGGGGGCGGAGGAGCTGGTTCAGATTTCATTCGGAAATACAACCAGTTAAGGACGCACCCGCCACCTACGAAAAGCAGGACAACAACTGCAATCGCAGCAAGATATATCATCCTCAAGTTACGGGGAAGCTCTTCCTGGGAAGCGATATCCTTGATGTCCTGTTTCTCCGCCCCGTCAGGCAGCATTGACACGACTTTGACCTTTACCTCTTTGGTCCGGATTTTGTAATATTCGGAATCCGCAGTATCCTTTTTACGAAACAGGACTTCTAATTGCGGAATGAGATAGTCGCCCGGTAGAAACGGCTCCATCTGAAAGGATTTTTCAATCCTGATCATGGAATTCCCTGTCAGTTCCGGCCCTGACTTATGGGAATCCGTAACAGTGAGTCTCTCCGGACCGCTTTCCGGTTCCGGGAATTCCACCTTATATCCTTCCGGCAGGATTGCAGCAAGAACAAGCTCTACTTTTCCGGCCACGGTGATTTTATCGCTGCTCACCTTGAAGTCAAGTGAGACCGGCCCCTCTGTAAGCGTCTTTTCAACAACATACCGGATGGATTGCGTTTCCTGATCACCTTCCTGCCCGCACCCTGCGGCAAACAATAAAACGAGAATAGAGATCAAAAAGTTACAAACGGTAATCGCGCAGGACAAGCGCGTGTTACAAGACCGGCGCTTATTGATATGGAAATTTTTCGGTTGCTGCATGCGGTTTAGTACCTTAGAAAATATTTTCGTAAAGGTACTTATCCAGTACCTTTAAAGAATTCCAGTTTATCTGGGTTGGGGTGATGTTGTTTGGTTCTGGGGTAAGGTGGGCTATGTTCATAGTATAGGAAATTCCATTTTTGGGTCAATTTTATTAAGGGATGTGGAAATAAATAACTTACCCATCTCCCAGCGCATCAATGCCGGCGTCTCTGCTCTCTTGTTCGAAAAAAACGTACCAGATCATGGACGTAATCCTGGTCTGTATGCAGGCTGATATAATCGACCGACATCCGGCCAAACAACTGCGCAAGCCGTGCGGTCCGGTCCAGGCCGAGGCCGGCGTAACGCTCGCGGATCTGCGCATTTCCGGTATCAACAAGGATTGACTCGCCTGTTTCCGCGTCTTCCAATTCAATGAGGCCCACATCGGGCAGACTTGTCTCGCGGGGATCTGTTACTGAAACGGCTATCATGTCGTGACGTCCGGCCAGGATGCGCATGGGTTTTGCAAAGTCAGCCGCCAGAAAGTCGGAAACCAGAAACACAACGCCTCGTTTCCGAATCACACGGCCCATATAATCAAGGGCGCCGCAAATATCCGTCCTGGTCTGACGAGGCGAAAAATAGAGAAGTTCCCGAATCAGACGCAGGACGTGGGACACCCCCTTTTTAGGCGGGATAAACATCTCAATACAGTCGGTAAAGACAATAAGGCCCACCTTGTCGTTATTCTTGATTGCAGAAAAGGCTAAAAGCGCGCAGAACTCGGCCGCTATCTCGTTTTTCATCCGGTCCATGCTCCCGAATTCGCCGGATGCGGAAAGGTCAACCAGAAAAATGACGGTCAGTTCACGTTCCTCAACATAGCGCTTCACGTACGGGGCGCCGGTCCGGGCAGTGACGTTCCAGTCAATTGTGCGGATATCATCACCGGGCTGATAGGCGCGCACTTCGTCAAATTCCATGCCTCGCCCCTTAAAAACGCTTTCATACCCTCCGGCCAGGATGTCATTTACAGCCTTACTGGTATAAATCTGGATACGGCGGATCTTTTTTGCAAGTTCCCTTGGGATCATGGGACCTCAACCTTATCCAGTATCTGTTGGATAATATCTTCCGGTCTTTTTTCCTCGGCCTCTGCCTCGTATGTCACAATCACCCGGTGCCTCAGGACATCCATGCCGATTGTTTTTACGTCCTGTGGAGTTACGTAACCGCGGCCGGCCAGGAAGGCGTTTGCCCTTGCCGCCATGGCAAGATATATAGTGGCCCTGGGTGATGCTCCATACTGGATCAACGGAGCGATATCTAAATTGAATTCCCCTGGATTACGCGTTGCCGCCACCAGGTTTATAATATATTCCTCAATCTTTTCATCCATATAGATACTGTCCACAAGACCCCTGATGCGCCGGATATCCACGGGCGCGATTACAGGATCCACATCGATCCCTGGAGCGGACCCAGACATGAGCTTTAGTATCTGCTTCTCTTCCGCCTTTGAGGGATAGGTAACAAAAAGCTTGAGCATGAAACGGTCCACCTGGGCCTCGGGCAATGGATAGGTGCCTTCCTGTTCAATCGGATTCTGGGTGGCCAGTACCATAAACGGATCATCAAGAGGGTAACTCGTGTTGCCGATCGTGACCTGCCTCTCCTGCATTGCCTCTAAAAGCGCGCTCTGTACCTTGGCGGGCGCGCGGTTTATTTCGTCGGCAAGGATGATATTTGCAAAGACAGGCCCCTTTTGGGTTGTGAATTCGCCGCTCTTCGGATTGTAGATCAGGGTGCCGATAAGATCTCCGGGCAGCAGATCCGGGGTAAACTGGATTCGCTGAAAAGATGCCTGGATCGTCCGTGCCAGCGTGGTCACGGAGAGCGTCTTAGCCAGGCCGGGCACACCCTCGATAAGAACGTGGTTATTGCATAGAAGTGCTACAAGAAGCCGCTCCACCAGGGTCGCCTGCCCTACAATGACTTTTCCGATTTCACTCCTGACCCTGTGAATAAGCCCGCTTTCCTTTTCAACCTGCTCACCAACCTGTTTCACATCTAACGTCATATGCGTGCTCCTTAATTTATCATTTTCTTGCCATATGTTTCAAGAAGCTTCCAGAGAATGATAGGAATTCCCTTAAATACATCGCAAGGTATTTCATAAACAGTGGATGGTTCTAATGTGCGGAAGCTGAAAGCGCTCCCCGGCAGATAACCTTTCGGTTCAGCGCCGAAAAAATCGCCGGTATTGACAGCCGGCTCATTATCGCCACAGTCAACCCTTTTAAGGCTTCCGCTTTTAACAATATATATCGAGGAGCTGTTTAGATCCGCAAATGTTTCATCGGAATGATCAAAATGGTGCAATTTCATTTTTTCGGCAATTCCGTTCTGGGTGGGATAGGCTATTGATTCCCCGAACAGCCATGTCCTTTGCAGAAATTCTCTGTTTTCGTGCAACCGTTTGATTTTTGCATAGAGTTTGTTTTGCTTTACAAAATTAAGATACATTGTATTGGGAATGAGCATGGCATAAGCATAACTTACGGCCCGGTACGTGATTGTTGACGGGCAATTATTAAGTCCGGAATGCTCCCCGATCATTTCACCGGATGAGAGCATATTGTAAATTCCATATTTTGACTGAAGCATTTCAATATTCCCGGTCAATAAAAGATAAATATCTTTATTAATTGTCCCTTCCTTTATAATGATGGAGCCTGACTTGAAGTTAACCACCTGGTTATTAAGTAAAATTTTCAGGTGATGCGATGGAACGGAAGGAAAGTATGACTCAAGAAAATCCGAAGCGATTTGCCGTGTCAAGTCGGAATAATCCGGGATCAGCACATCAACGATTCCAAAGGGTGCGCTTGAACCGATTTCCTTTTGCTGAGCGGTTAACGGCACAGCAGTATGAGCCAGGATAATTCTTTCCGTGCGGTCTGACCGGAAATCTTCAGCTCTGCCGTGGATCAACCCACCCCCGATGTCAATCTTTTTCAGGTTAACAGGAGTTAAATACTCCTCCCGTACCCTTTCATAAAACTCTTGTGAAATTCCTGTTTCCGAGTCCGACTCCTCTACCATGCCCTTTAAATCATCGATTGAGACAATATCAGCAAGGTGCGCATAAGTAAGATAGTCAGCATCCCAAAATGTACGAAAGGTAAAAATAGTTGTTTCTACAGGATGAGGAGAGAGAAAAGGCTTGACCTCAAGGCCTTCGATAGAATTCCAGACGTCGGATTGCAGGTTTTTAATCTCGAAAAAATCAGAAAAACTATTTTCATCCACAGATAAAAGAGCGGCCAGTTTTTTAAAAACGGTTGCCCGTACCAGTGGCGTTGCATAATACTTAATTCGATGGTCGGTTCGTAACAGGGTGGTTAAACCGGCAAAATGGTCATCATGCGAGTGGGTCTGAAAAATACCTTCAATTTCATTGATCCCGATTCCGAGAGCTATAAGACAATAGGCAAGATTCGGGCCGGCATCAATAAGATAAACCTTGCCCTGAAACATAAGTATGCTGGACATGCACGGGCGATTGATGTCCCACCCATCTCCCTGTCCCGAATGAATTATCGCAAAATATTCCCGCTTGATATCTTGGAAACCTAACGGGTAGGGCGATCTTATATTTTCATTTTGGTTAATATTCAAGTCAACCATAACCGATTCATTTTGATATTTGATCTCAAATATATTCAGTCCCTCCCGGCGAATATAGACACCATTTCTGATTTCAGTCTCCCCGGCGTCACTATCGACAATTACAGAGTCAAGAAGTTCTTCTGTATTGCGGATTTTCCCAAAGGCAAAGTTTAATTTCATGCGCATGATATTATCCGCTAATTCAGAGGAAGCCCCGGCGGTCATGAGTTCTTCTTTTGAAATCAAGCCATAATTGCCGCGGTAAATATATTCCATTTGCGCATCAATTTGTTTCTTTGAGCCGATGAGAAGAGGCTTAATGCCGGTATTACCGGGGTGGTTGGGTAAAATCATCCCCTGCCGGTACAGCATCTGGAGCACTGGAAATTCAGCCAGATTTGAAAAAAATCCGCTCTGAATCATGATATCGGAAAGGAGTATGGCATTGGGACCGGTTTCAAAGGATACGCCATCCTTTTCAATGGTAACAATCAAGCCGCGCTGCATCAGGTGTTTGACACTGTCAGCCGGGCAGCCGCACAGAATAGAAAGTCCGGCATCGGGAACTTCAACCCAATATATCCCTTTAGTTACTTTAATTTTCCTGATCTTTCCGTTACCTGTATTCTTCATAGTTACTCCATTAAATTCCTGCAGGGGACCCGATATGGTCGGTTTCAAAAGAGATTTAGCAATTTCATACAATTACAGTGGAAATAATGTCAAGTAAAATATAAGCCGTCAACCGGAAGGGTCAGGCAGAGTGAAGCGAAACCCAACGCGGCAGACGGCGTTTTTTACGACGCCGTCAATTATTATCATTTGAGTTATCATTAATTATGTTACATTGTAATCAGTCATTACAAAAATTAGTGTATTAAATGCCATTAAAAAATGAGTAATCAAGCGCCGGATATCAAATTCAGCGCCCGGCACGGGAAATCCGTAATCCTCTGGGCTCTGCTTCTGGTTGTTATTGCCGCAATAACCGGCAACAACAACGTATCCGGAGAAATATCCGGCCAAAAGGTATATGTGATTCCCGTATCCGGTGATGTAGAGCCCGGTATGGCGGCATTTATCAAGAGGGCATTCAGGGATGCGTCACAATATCCGGATTCCATCTATGTTCTGGAGATGGACACCTTTGGAGGCCGGGTTGATTCCGCCCTGCAGATAGTCGACACACTTTTAAAAGACCCTGGAGGCAAAACAATCGCCTTTGTCGAGAATAAGGCCATTTCCGCAGGCGCCCTTATTGCCCTGGCATGCAATGAACTGGTTATGAAACCGAATACAACTATCGGTGATTGCGCGCCCATAACCTTTTCAAGCGAGGGAGCAAAGATGATGGGAGAGAAATTTCAGTCTCCATTGCGGGCGAAATTTCGAACCCTGGCCAAAAAAAACGGCTATCCGCCGGCCCTTGCCGAGGCAATGGTAACACCTGACATGATAGTCTATGAGGTGAAACTGCCGGGAAAAACCATATATATGGATTCTACGGCTTTTGCCGATCTTTCGCCAAAAGAAAAAGAAAATGTCTTATCAAAAAAAACAGTTGTGGCCAAAGGCGAACTCCTTACCATGGATGACCAGGAAGCCCGCGAGTTGAATTTTTCCAGGATGAGCGCCGCATCAATCCATGAAATGCTGGGCCGGATGGGTATAACCGATTATGAGATTATCAATATTAACGTAAGCTGGTCCGAGTCTCTTGTGCGGTTGATCAGCTCCATTGCCCCGATTCTTATGATGATAGGAATGGCCGCGTTATATACCGAATTAAAGGCGCCCGGATTCGGGGTCCCTGGAATGGTGGGCATAATCTGTCTTGGCCTTGTCTTTCTCAATCAATATATGGTCGGCCTTGCGGACCATACTGAACTGCTGCTTCTTGCCCTTGGTATAGTCCTGCTGGGGATCGAAGTTTTTGTTACTCCGGGTTTCGGCATAATGGGGCTCGGAGGCATGTTCCTTGTGGGCATCGGGATGGTATTCGCATTTCAGGACTTTGAACTTCCGGATCCCTCTTTGCCCTGGCAAAAGGAAATCCTGATCAAAAACATGTCCCTGGTACTTGGCTCATTTTTGGCCGCCTTTATTTTTTCGCTGTTTTTTTTACGGTACGTGCTTTCAGGGCTGGGAAAGGTTATTAATGGCCCATACCTTGAATCAACACTTAAAAACTCTGTTGCAGACTCAATAGAGGCAAAAAAGGTCCGAGTCGGTGATTCAGGAACTGCGTATACGTTCCTGAGGCCTGCAGGCAAAATCAAGATAGGCAACGACCTGTTTGACGTAATCTCCGAGGGCGAATTTATAGAAAAGGGAACTCCGGTCATTATCTCGGAAAAACGAGGTAATCGGCTTATTGTGGCAAGGAAAAAAATATTATGAACAAGGATCTGCTCCTGCCCATAATATTGCAACTGGCCGGGATACTTGTGATAATGGCGGAAATCATCATCCCGTCAGCCGGCATCCTGTCGCTTATGGCCATGGGATTGATCGGCTATTCCCTCTATATTGTATATACCGGCTTTTCATCGACAACTGTTGCTCTTTTTATCGCTTTTGACATAATCATTATTCCGGTTCTCGTGATAACAGGCTTGAAGCTGTTGGCCAGGTCACCGGTCACGCTCAGATACAGACTGTCTCGAGATGATGGAGTAACTTCTCAACCGCCTGAACTTGCCGATTATATTGACGCGGAAGGCATGGCCGTAACAGACCTGCATCCGGCAGGCATGGCGGTGATAGACGGCAAAAGAGTGGATGTGGTCAGCCGGGGCGATTATATTGACAAAGGCTCTCAATTAGTGGTCACGGAAGTGACCGCTAATCAAATCATCGTACGATTTAAGGAGGAGGTATCGCTATGAATTTTAGTCAGATCGGTCTGTTAATTCTGTTGGGCGCAGTAATTGTTCTATTCTTTTTTATTGGATCATCCATTGCCCTATGGGTACAGGCCCTTGTCTCGGGCGCACGGGTAGGGTTGTTTAACATCGTATTCATGCGGTTTAGAAAGGTGCCGCCCAAACTCATAGTCGAATCAAAGATCATGGCCATCAAGGCGGGACTGGTCATTACCGTTGACAGTCTTGAATCCCACTATCTGGCGGGCGGCAATGTATTACGCGTTGTCCAGGCCCTGATTGCGGCGGACAAGGCCAATATAGAGCTTGATTTTAACAGGGCGGCCGCAATTGACCTTGCAGGCAGGAATGTTCTGGAGGCGGTCCAGATGAGTGTAAATCCCAAGGTGATAGAGACCCCGCTGGTGGCCGCAATGGCCAAGGACGGCATCCAGTTGAAGGCCCTTTCCAGGGTCACGGTGCGGGCCAATATTGAAAGACTGGTCGGCGGCGCAGGTGAGGAGACTATTCTGGCCAGGGTCGGTGAAGGCATTGTAACCACGATAGGTTCTGCAAATACTCACAAAAATGTTCTTGAAAACCCGGACCTGATTTCAAAAACAGTCCTTTCCAAAGGCCTTGATGCAGGGACAGCTTACGAAATTCTCTCCATTGATATCGCTGATGTTGATGTGGGCAAAAACATAGGCGCGGAACTTGAGACGGACCGGGCTGAGGCGGACAAAAAAATCGCCCAGGCCAAGGCTGAGGAACGAAGGGCCATGGCCTTTGCAGCCGAGCAGGAAATGAGGGCAAGGGTTGAGGAGATGAGGGCAAAGGTCGTTGCGGCAGAGGCCGAAGTTCCGCTGGCCATGGCCGAGGCCTTTAGAAACGGGCAGTTGGGTATAATGGATTATTACAAAATGAAAAATATTGTGGCCGATACCCAGATGCGTAGCAAAATAGGGTCTGAAGAAAAAGAAAAGGACGAATCCTGCAAATGAAATTTGAAAATATCTTAATCCTGCTTTTTTCATGGCTGAAAAAAAGGCTTATGACAGACCAGGCTTACACTGCGCCAGGCAAAGAAGCCGATATGCTCCAGGGAAGGAGCGTTCCCCCGCGGGTACCTGTTTCAGACCATACATACACAGCCTCATCTCGGGGAAAAAATGATGATATCGAAAACAGGCCAATCCCGATACAGGATGAGATCTCTAAACAAACCAGGGATGCGCCTCTTCCAAAGTGTTCAGCCCGTTCCATCCAAAATCTTCGAAATGCCGTCATATGGTCTGAGATACTCGCCCCTCCCTTGGCATTAAGAGAGGATGAAACTAAATAAAATTAGCGCCCTTCGGGCAAGCTATTGAGCTGTTAAGCCCGGCAGGGTGCATTCCTAGGGCTCGGCAAAAAA